>NZ_JBEZZB010000063.1:0-53934 GCF_040638955.1 Actinoplanes sp. NPDC024001 | reverse complement strand
GTCCGCGTCCGCGACGGCGTCCGCGTCCGCGACGGCGCCCGCGTCCGCGACGGCGGCCGCGATGGTGACCACGTCCGTGGCGAAGTTGGCGACCGCGACCGCGATGGTGCCCGTGGGGGCGGCCGCGATGGCGCCCGCGGCCGCGATGGTGACCACGTCCGTGGCCGAGATGGCGACCGCGCTCGCGACGACGCCCGCGCGCGCGACGACGCCCAGGCCTACAACGACGCGTGCGCTCGGGACGGAACGGCGGTGACGGTGTCCCGGCTACCCGGCTGGGCCGCATACCCGAGGCGGGAGTGGCCGACCCGGTTGTTCACGCTACAGCCGGGACAGGTCGGCCGTTACCGGGCGAACTTCCGGTTTCTGTTCACCCGGTGCCCGTGCGATCCGAGCTGGTATTACGAGAACTGGCTGGTGCACGTCAGCAACGGTCCCGTGTCGCCCGAGCGCTTTCTCCACGGCGAACCCGCCTTCAACGTTGATCACCGCACCCACCTGTATGGCGGCCGCTGAACGTTCCACGCGCGCCGCCCTCGCCCCAGCCCTCGGCATGGGGACGCTGCCGGTGGCCGCGTGGTCTTGAATCCGGCCTTCCTCCGGTTCTGTGCCGGCCTGACCCCTAGCCGGTGGTCTTCTGGCTGAGCATCTTCGCGGCGGACCGGTTGCCGGCCTTGTCGATCGCCGTGTAGGTGATGCGCACCGTGCCCCTCGGCGGAACGCTGAACTTCATGCTCCACGTGCCCGATGCGGTCGGCGTCAAGGTGATCACCCTTGCCCGGCGCTGCGCGGCGGCCCGTGACGGGGCCTTCCGCCATGCGGTGCCGGTGTAATAGCGCCAGTTGGCGCCCCGTTTGTGGACCGCGGTCAGTGTGACGGCGCGGAGGCCGACGCCGGTGTCTGACGCGGTGCCCGTCAGGACCGACCAGGATCTGGCCGAAGCCGGGTTCGACGGCCTGGCCAGGGTGGCGATCGGAGCGGTCGCGTCCTTCTTGACCGAGACCGAGCCGATCTTGCGCGGGGTGGCTGTCCCATGCTCGTTCACCGGCGCCACCGTGACCTCGAACGCGCCCGCCTTCGCATAGGAATGGGTGATCGCCGCCTCGGCGATGCTGGCCCGGACGACATCGGTCCTGCCGTCGCCCCAGGAGATCTTGACCCGGTCGGCCTCGGCATACGTCTGGTAGGTCAGCGTCACCGCCTCGCCGAGCCAGACCGTGGACTCCCTGACCCGGTATCCACCGATGACCGTGGAAACCGTGACCTCTCCGGGTGTCCGGGTGGCTCCGGAAGCGGTCACACGCGGCGTGAAGGTGCCCACCTTCTCGTAGGTGTGCTCGGCCCGCGTCGTCGCTCCCGACACCGTCTCCACCGAGCCGTCGCCCCAGTCGATGATCTGCGTGGCGCTGGCCGGCGGGGCATCGTCGGAACGCGCGGACCGGATGAGTGTCGTTGTCTGACCCGCCCAGATGCTGTAGCTGGTGAGCCGCCACCCACCCTCCGCCAGCGTGCCCGTCGCGTCGGCCTGCCTGCTCGCGGCCAGCGTGATGCCGGTGCCGCTGAGCACCGCCGTGCCGAGGGCAAGGCCGAGGATCAAGGTCGTGCGGCGGGGCTGAGCCATGACCGGCAGGATACGGAGATGACCGCTGCGTGATCAATTCTGGCTCCGCCGGGCATAGGCGCGGGCCGCCCGGGCGCGGTCGCCGCAACGGATGGAACACCAGTGCCGGCGGCCGTTGCGCAGCAGGAACCGGGTGCAGGGCGGCGAGTCGCAGGCCGCCAGCCGGTCGGCGTCGGGGCCGGTGAGCAGGTCGGCCGCGTCGGCGGCGAGGACGCCGAGTGCGTGGTCGACGATCTGGTCGGTCGGGTGGGGGCGCACCCGGTGCGGCCCGGCGCTGCTGGCCCAGCGCAGCGGGGCAGCGGTCGGCACGCGGGTGAGCGCGTCGTTGACCGCGGCCACCGCCTCGGCGGGCGGAATGGTGCGCCGGACGCGAGCGGTCAGCAGGACGCGGATGTGCTGCCGCAGCGCACGCAAACGGCCGGCACACACCTCGTGCAGCTGGGCGTCGTCCGGAATCAGATCGTGCTCGGCGAGCCAGCGGGCGGCGTGCTCGGGTGTCGCTATCCGGTCGAGAACGTGGCCGCCCGGCGCGGTGAGCACGCTGTCGGCCAGGTCGAGCGCCGGATGCAGCTCGGCGCCCGGAGCGGGCGGTGGATAGGCGACCTCGGTCATGCCTCTCACGTTATGGGTTGCGCTCATCCGTGACAAGGCCCTAGGGTCACGGATGTCAGCCAAACTATCCGTGAGGAGATCACGATGGTGGATGTCCGTGCATTCGGCGGCCCGACCGCGCTCATCGAGTTCGGTGGCCTGCGCTTTCTGACCGATCCGACCTTCGACGAGCCGGGTGACTATCCGTTGCCGCGCGGCGACTTCCTCACCAAGACGGCCCCGGCCGCGATCACGCCCGATGAGCTCGGCCCGGTCGACGTGGTGCTTCTCTCGCACGATCAGCACCCCGACAACCTTGACCACTCCGGCCGCCGGCTGCTCTCCCAGGTGCCCCTGACCCTGACCACAACGAGCGGCGCCGGCCGTCTTGGTGGGGCCGCGCGCGGATTGGAGCCCTGGGCAAGCGTCGACCTCGACCGGCCCGGCGGTGGCTCGCTGACCGTCACCGCCGTGCCCGCACGGCACGGCCCCGAGGGCTCGGAGCCGCTGGTGGGGGACGTGATCGGTTTCGTCCTTTCCGGCGACGGCCTGCCCACGGTCTACGTCAGCGGCGACAACGCCTCACTCGACCTGGTCAAGCAGATCGCCGGCCGCTTCGGGCCGGTTGACACCGCGGTCCTGTTCGCCGGCGCGGTCCGTGCCGCCTGGCTCGACAATGCCCTGCTCACCATCGACAGCGCCCAGGCCGCCGAGGCCGCGATCATCCTCGGTGCCCGGCAGATCGTGCCGGTGCACCACGACAGCTGGGCGCACTTCACCGAGGGCCGCGAGTTGCTGGCCGAAGCGTTCGCCAAGGCCGACCTGACCGACCGGGTGCATTGGCCAACCCCGCACAGCTGACGGCAGCGCGTCGGCCGCTCCCGAGGCCTGCGCGGGCCTGACGCGCCAGCGCGCCAGACCGCAGCCGTCAGCCGCCGTCAGCCGCAGCCGCAGCCAGCCGCCGCAGCCGCCAGTCCGCCAGTCCGCCAGACCGCCAGACCGCTGGCGCGCCAGCCGCCAGCGCGCCGGCGGTCTGGCGTGGTGGCCGGTTTCTATGGCGTGCGGCGTGAGTGGCGGTGTGCTGGTGGTCTGGCGTGGTGGCCGGTGTTCGTGACGTGCGTCAGCCGCCACGTGTTACTGATCTGGCGCGATCGGCGGTATCCCTGCCGGGGCGGCGTTAGCCGGCCAGCGCGCTGATTATCTGGTGTCGCAGCCGGTCTTCGTCATGTGATGGCCTCGCATGGTCTTCGCCCAGATCGTTTCGGGCGGCGGCCGGCGTCACTGGCTGGGGCGGTACCTGGTTGCCGCCCGAGCTGATGGCGCGGCGACCCGCGTCACTCGCGCTTCGCCGCCTGTGCGTCTGCGCGCGCCAAGCGGATGCCGTCGCGAACCGCGTACCTGATGACCACGTAGAGGATGCCGCAGGCGAGAGCGAGGAGGAACAAATACCAGGCGCCGCGAAGCATGAGGACCACAAGGGGGTCGTAACCGTCGAGCATCAGCGTCCGTTCCGTCGGCAACCTGCGAATGATCTTCGCACGGTGGACTCGAACGACCTGGGGATCCCGCAACGTCGACGCCCGTGTCGAGGCGACGTTCCCGAGCCCGGCGCCGAGACCCACGCCGCCGCCGACCACCGCGTCCACCCTGCCGGTTCGGCGGGGCCGGGAACGTACGGTGGGTCGGCGGCGCAGCATTCGTTGACGCCAGTCGGTGCCGCCGTGGTCATTGTCGCCGCTGAGTAACCTATGGCGCTTCCACCGCGGAGATGCGGTACCGGTTCACTTCGGCGTGGCGCAGCGGAGGCAGATCCAGTTCGGGGCCGCCCGACGTGCGGAAGTGGTCCAGGTCCTCGTCGGAGTCCCAGCGTTCGTAGACGTTGATGCGTCCGGCGTCGAGCGGGTCCGGCGCCTGCGCGAAGTCCTGGCAGCCGGGTGCCTGGCGGGCCAGCCGGGTGACCTCGGTGACTGCGGCGAGGTAGCGATCCCGGTCCGAGGGGTCGACGTGCAGCGTTCCGGCGATGATGATCATCAGACTCCTCTGCGGTTATCCTGCTTCGCGTGTCGGTTCGTGATTCTGCCGCCAACCTGTTAGTTGTGCCTGCCGACGTGGGCTGGCAACACCGGGGGAAAGAGCTTGCCGAGCAGTTGCTTGCTGCGCTTGCGCCGTTGGCGCTGCGGGTGGAGCACATCGGAAGCACCGCCATCCCGGGCATGGCGGCGAAGCCGGTGTTCGACATGCAGGTCAGCGTCGCCGATCTCGAGGCGGCTGCCACCGCGTTCGACGGGCCGCTGGCCTCGCTGGGCTTTACGCGGCTGCCCTACCAGCAGGATCACGTGCCCGCCGGCTATGACGACCCGCCGCGGCTCTGGGCCAAGCGGTTCTGGCTACGCCGGAACCTCGGTGCGGACGTCAACCTGCACTGCCGCGTGGCGGGTTCGCCCAATGAGCGTCTCGCCCTGCTGTTCCGGGACTGGTTCCGAGCCCATCCGCAGGCCGTGCCCGCCTACGCCCGGTTCAAGGAGGTCCTCGCCGCCGCGGTCGATGACCTCGGCGTCTACACCGAGGTGAAGGATCCGGTGGTCGACCTGATCGGCGCCGTCGCGGAGGAGTGGGCAGCCACCACGAGCTGGTCGCCGCGCCACTGATGACCCATCTTGGACCTGGGTTCGCAGCCGCTGGCCGGAGGGAAGTGGGTGGCCGTCAGGGGGTGGTTGCTGGCGCCGGTCGACCGGCCTGGCGTGAGCTTGCGGCCGCTGGCCGGAGGAAGTGGGTACCCGTCAGGGGTGGTTGCTAGCGCCGGTCGACCGGCCTGGCGTGAGCTTGCGGCCGCTGGCCGGAGGAAGTGGCACAGGTCGACCGGCCTGGCGTGAGCTTGCGGCCGCTGCTCGGAGGGGAGTGGGCAGCCGCCACGGGTTGGCTGCCGCGGTTCCGGTAGATCAGGAGGCCACGCGTCGAGAGTTGACTTCCACCGTTGTCCGGTGCGCAGCCCGCTTCTGGACGACGGCGGGCATGGTCTCGGCTTCGTGCACAGTTCTCGATTGATCAACCGAGCTCGAGGTGTGGTCCGGCTCTTTTCGAGGCTCGGCCGACCACAGCATCACCGGCACGCATCGGCGGCCGGTTGTGCGGATTTCACCCGTGGCTGTGGTCACTGCGTCACCTTGGCGATTGACGGTGGTGGTCGCGGCTCGGAACGATGACGCGAAGCCGAACCCCGGGGGCGTCTGCCGCGATGACGACACCATTTGATCTGCCACGCCGCGAGCCGTACCGAATCTGGCCTGGAGCGGGCCGCTGCGCTTCCGCTGGCGTCGGCGAACCCGCAACGCGTACAGACGCGAGGCCATACTTCCCTGTCGCCCGCTGCGGCTCCTCCGGCTTCATCTGACCTCGGAGTGCGGGCCGGGCAGCGGGCCAGGCGAACCAAGGCCGCGTCTCGCCTCGGGCCAGTTCACCCCGGGCGGCCCGTTGTGGCTGCCAGCACCCGCTATGGAACCCGTGACCAACTCCCTGACGCCGCCGGCTCGTACCGTTCTGGAGCTGATATCTGATGCGCAGCGCCGTGAAGTTAGCCGTGGCCCTTCTGCTGGGATCGCTGATCGTCGTCGCGGTCTATCGCGCCGACGGCGACAAGGCCGCCCCCACCGCGGTGAAGGCCAGCCCGCCGGTGGTCTCCGCCCAGCCGTCGCCCAGTTTACGCGCGGCGGAGGCCGCGAAGGTCCAGACCCCGGCGAAGAAGAAACCCCGGAAACCGGTGGCCCAGGCGCAACCCGCGGCCCGCAAGAAGAGCAAACGTACGGTATCGCTCACCTTCGACGACGGGCCGTCGCCGTATACGCCGAAGATCCTGAACATCCTGCGCCGGCATCGGGTCAAGGCGACGTTCTGCCTGCTCGGCGCCAACGTCGGCGATTACCGCAAGACCGCGCGGCGGATCGTGCGCGAGGGGCACCGGGTCTGCAACCACAGTCGCAACCACGCCGATTTCACCACCCTGTCGCGCTCCGCCGCCCGGGCGAACGTGCGGAAGGCCCAGCGCAAGATCCGCAACGTGACCGGCCGCAGCCCGAAGACTTTCCGTTTCCCGTACGGCGCGAGCAACTCCGTAACCCGCGCTGTGGTTCGCGGCGAAGGGCTGCGGATTCTGGGCTGGACGGTCGACACCCGCGACTGGCAGGGCCCGCCGGCTGCGGTGATCACCCGTCGGGCGGTCCGCGACGTTCGTCCCGGGGCGGTGGTGCTCATGCATGACGGCGGCGGCGAGCGTGGTCCGACCGTCGCCTCGCTCGACCGGACCATCCGCAAGCTCAAGGCGAAGGGGTACACCTTCGTACTCGCCTGACGGCATGCTTGACCCCGGTGGCCCACCGAACTACGGTGCCTTTAAACCGTACGGTTGAAAGCTTTGGAAAGGGGTCGTCCCATGGCGTTGTCCGACCTGTCTCCCGCCGAGCGGCATCGGCAGATCACCGCCGTTTTCACCGACCGTGTCCGCGGCACCGAGCAGTGGGACGTCCCGGCGCCGGTGGACGGGTGGGCCGCCCGCGACGTGGTGCGCCACCTCGTCGAGTGGCTGCCCGGCTTCCTCGCCGCCGGTGGTGGCGTCGACCTGCCGAAAGGCCCGAGCGCCGACGAGGACCCGGTGCGGGCCTGGGAGGTGCAGGCCACGGCCGTGCAGGCGCTGCTGGACGACCCGCAGACCGCGACCAAGACGCTCGCCAACCCGCACATCGGTGACGTGCCGCTGGATCAGGCGATCGACCGCTTCTACACCTCGGACGTCTTCATGCACACCTGGGACCTGGCCCGTGCCACCGGCCAGGACGAGCGGTTGGATCCCGAGGAGTGCGCGGTGCTGCTCGCCGGGATGAAGCCGGCCGAGCAGATGATCCGCGCCTCGGGCCAGTACGGCGCTGCCGTCCCGGTCCCCGCCGACGCCGATGCTCAGACCCAGCTGCTCGGCTTCATCGGCCGCGACCCCCACTGGAAAGCCTGAAAGGCCGGCCGTCGACCGAAGAGGGGGCGGGACCGGCGGGTTCAGGCGGGAAAGTACGTGCCGCCGGTCAGGGCCAGCTGGAGGACGGGGGCACGATCGGCCTTCGGCAGGGAGTGCTGCACCACCGCCGTGAATCCGTCGAACTGCCGGTGCACCCGCCACGTCGCGTCGTTCAACGGGGACAGCCAGGCGACCACCTCGCGCCGGCGGTCCCCGGCCACCTCGGGCGGCAGGCAGAAGTCGAGCAGTTCGGTGAGGTCGTCCTTGCTGTACGGGGCCGGCTTTCCGTGCCGCGCACACGAGACACCCCACACCGCTTCGCTGTCCTCCGGAACGCGGGTCATGGTCAGCCGCACGCGCCCGTCACCGTCCGGGTGTTTGCGCTGCATGATGGCCTGCCGAGCGGTCTGTTTCACCGGCCGCTTCCAGCGTTTCTCCCACGCTTTGATCAGCGCCGACGCCCGGAGCTCCGGCAGCGCCGCCGCCACCAGCGTCGAAGGGGACGGCGCCGCCGTGCCGGCCGTCGGCTCCGGATGCGGCCCGCGATCGCGCCCGAAGACCGCCATGTAGGCGGCGAAGGTCAGCAGCACCGCGACGGCGAGCGTCCCCAGGGTTCTGCGCACAGTGTCCGGTCCTCCGACATGATCTCCGGTCGCCAGCACTGTAATGGGTCATGTCGATACATCTGCGACACCCCCGGCTAGGACGGAGAAATCACCGCCCGGAGCCATCGTTCGGCGTCGGCGGGGGAGCGGAACAGCAGCACCGGTGGCAGCTCCGGGTCGGTCTGCCACTGGCGCATCCGCCGCCGCTTGCGCGGGAACGACTGGAAGTGGAACGCCACCAAGCCGTCCTTCCCGAAGAGAGTCCGCAGCGACTCCACGTTGCCGTTGCAGATCGGCGTGCGCGTGATCCACCGGGCCACGGTCCGGCGGATCAGCCGGCTCAGCGAGACCCACCGCGGATAGTCCAGGCCGATCACCAGGTCGGCGCGGGCCAGCGGGATGTCCGTCCAGGATCCGTACGCGGCGTCGATCACCCACGTGTCACCGGCGCACACCTCGGTCATCCGGCGGCGCTGCTCCTCGACCGGCACCTGCACCCAGCCCGGTTCCCAGGTCAGGTCGTCGACCGAGTGGTAGGGCAGACCCAGCCGCGCGCCGATCCGGGCGGCCAGCGTCGACTTGCCGGAGCCAGTCACGCCATAGACCAGGATCCGCTTGCCGGTCGGCGCCGGCATCAGCCGGGCCGCCGGGCGCTCGGCGTGACCAGGCCGGTCTCGTAGGCGACGACGACCGCCTGCACCCGGTCCCGCAGCTGCAACTTGGTCAGGATCCGGGTCACGTGCGTCTTCACCGTCGCCTCGCTGAGCCGCAGCGCCGCCGCCAGCTCCAGGTTGCTCAGCCCGCCGGCGAGCAGCGTGAGCACCTGCCGCTCGCGCGGGGTCAGCGACTCCAGGTCCCGGTGCAGCGAGGGGTCGGGCCGGGTGAACCGCTCGACCAGCCGCCGGGTGATCGACGGTGCCAGCAGCGCGTCCCCGTCCTGGACCACCCGCACCGCGTGGATCAGGTGGTCCGGTGTCACGTCCTTCAGCAGGAACCCGCTGGCACCGGCGGCGAGCGCCGCGTACACGTACTGATCAAGGTCGAAGGTGGTCAGAATGACCACCCTGACCGGCTGGCCGCCGGCTGTCGCCGGCGCATCCGCCAGGATGCGCCGCGTCGCCTCCAGGCCGTCCATCTCCGGCATGCGGATGTCCATCAGTACGACGTCCGGCCGCAACCGCCGGGTGACCGCGACTGCTTCGGCGCCGGTCGCCGCGTGCCCGACCACCTCGATGCCCTCGGCCGCCAGGATCATCGTGAACCCGGTCCGCACCAGCGCCTGGTCGTCGGCGATCACCACCCGCGTCATGCGGCAGGATCCTTCCACGGGATGCGGGCATGCACCCGGAAGCCGCCGCCGAGCCGGCGGCCGGATTCGAGGGTGCCGTCGTAGAGCCGCAACCGCTCGGCGAGCCCGAGCAGCCCGGCGCCGGCGCCGTTGCTCGCTGCCGGGCGCGCCCGTGGTGGCGGCGCGTCGTTCTCCACCGAGATCACCAGCTCGTCGCCGGTCGCGGTCACCGCAACCTCGGTCGCCGCGCCGGGCGCGTGCCGCAGTGCGTTGGTCAGCGCCTCCTGCACCACCCGGTACGCCGCGAGGTCCAGCCCGTGCGGCAGCGACAGCGGCGTGCCGTGCAGGGTGACCGGCTGCCCGGCCCGCCGCACGTTCTCCACCAGCGTCGCCAGCTGGTCCAGGCCGGGCTGCGGGCGCAGCAGGTCGTCGTCCGGCCCCGGCGCGAGCACCCCGAGCAGGTGCCGCAACTCGGCCATCGTCTCCCGGCCGCTCGCCTCGACCGCGGTCAGCGCCTGGCGGGCCATCTCCGGCTGGGCGTCGAGGACCTTCCCCGCGGCGCCGGCCTGAATGGTCATCACGCTGACGTGGTGGCTGACCACATCGTGCAGCTCCCGGGCGATCCGGGCGCGCTCGTCGGCCACCGCCAGCCGGGTGGCGGCCTGCTGCTCGCGTTCCAGTGCCTGCGCTCGCTGCTCGGAGGCGAGCGCCCGGCTGCGCGCGGCCCGCACTGTCACGCCGAGCAGGCCGATCGGCACCAGCAACATGAACACCCCGGCCCAGTCCGGCAGTCGCGGCCAGGTGTTGTCCGAGGTGGCGGCGACCATCACACACACGGTCAGCAGCGTGCTCATCGACAGCGGCACCGACCGGCCGTGCAGGGCGAGCGCATAGGCGCCGATCAGCAGGGCGATCAGGTTGGCCAAGTTGGCCTCGACGTCGAACCCGGCGAGCGCCGCCACCTGCACCGCGAAACAGAGCAGCGGCCACTGCCGTCGGGCCAGCAGCGGGGCGGTGACCAGCAGGTTCGTCGCGAGCAGAAGCCCGGTCGGCGGGCGCTCCTCGGCGGCGAACAGGACGCCGTCCGGGAAGTCGGGCGGCGTCGGCCACAGCAGCACCGAATCGGGAGCGGGACCGTCGCCACGCTCACCGGTCAGCGCCACGGCGGCGAGCGCCAGGAGCACGACCAGGGCGACGTCCGTCCACACCGTCAGCTCACCGGCGCGCCACTTCGCCATCCAGCGGATGCGCAACGACCGGAACACGGCCCCATTCTGCCGTCCGGCCCGGCCCGGAACATCAATCGCGACGGCTACATCTCACGGATGACCCGGCGCCGGGGGTCCCGTCCTACGGCCGACGACCGCGACCGGCCTGCCGCTCTAGCGTCCACGGCGACCCAACGCGAGGGAGGAACCATGAGTGATCTGGTGCGGCTGCGGGCCGTCGGCAAACAGTACGAGTCGGCCGGCCCGCCGGCTCTGGACGGGGTGCACCTCACCGTCGCGCCCGGCGAGGCGGTGGCGGTGATGGGCCCGTCGGGCAGCGGCAAGTCCACTCTGCTCAACCTGATCGCCGGGCTGGACCGGCCGACCACCGGCGAGGTGGAGGTGGCCGGGACCGTGCTGAACCGGCTCTCCGAGAAGGCGCTCGCCCGGTTCCGGCGGGCCACCATCGGCATCGTCTTCCAGTTCTTCCACCTGCTCGATGACCTGACCGCCCGGGACAACGTGCTCTTCCCGGCCCAGCTGACCGGCACGCCCCGGCGGGCCGCGCAGGCCCGCGCTGACGAACTGCTCGACAGCCTCGGCCTGGCGGCCCGCGCCAACGCCTATCCGGCGCGGCTCTCCGGCGGCGAACGGCAGCGCGTCGCCGTGGCCCGGGCGCTGATCAACGAACCGCCGCTGCTGCTGGCCGACGAGCCAACCGGCGCGGTCGACGCCGCGGCCGGCGAGCAGATCATGCAGATTCTGCGCGAGCTCAGCCGGGGCGGTCAGACCATCCTTCTGGTCACCCACGACGCGGACCTCGCGCATCGCTGCGCCACCAGGACCGTCGAGGTACGCGACGGGCACCTCGCCGAGAGAGTGCCGTCATGAGGGCCGTGCTGACCGCGGCGTGGGCGGCGGCCCGCCGGCGGCGGCTGCAGACCCTGGTCGTCTTCGCGGTCGTGCTGCTCTCCAGCGCCACGGCGATCTTGGCGCTCGGCCTGCTGGTGGCCTCCAGCGCGCCGTTCGACCGCGCCTTCACCAGCCAGAACGGGGCGCACGCGACGGCCGCCTTCGACGCCGCGAAGGTGAGCGACGCCGACCTGGCCGGCACCGCGTCCCGGCCCGGCGTCACCGCGGCGGCCGGGCCGTACGCGACCGTGGAGGCTCAGCTCAGCAAGGGGCGGGAACGGCGGCCGCCGGGCACGATCGCCGGCCGGGCGGACACCGGGAGCACGGTGGACCGGCTGGAGGTCTCGGCCGGGACCTGGCTCACCGGCACCGGCCAGATCGTGCTGACACCGCAGCTCGCCGGGCTGCTCGACGACGGCTGGAAGGTCGGCGACGAGATCACCGTGGTCGACGGCCCGGCGCTGCGGGTGGTCGGGATCGCGTCCTCGGTCACCGGCACCGCGGTCGCGTGGGTGTGGCCGGGGCAGACCGACGTGCTGCAAGCCGAGGGCGGCGCCACCGGGCGGCAGATGCTGTACCGGTTCGCCGATGCGAGCACCGACACGGCGCTCGACTCGGCGCTGGACACCGCCACGGCCGGGCTGCCCGCCGACGCGCTCACCGGGCGGACGTCGTACCTGGCGGTGAAGCTGGAGGTGGAGGGCCGGATCAAGGTGATGGTGCCGTTCGTGGTGGCGTTCGCCGCGCTCGGCCTGGTCATGTCGGTGCTGATCGTGGTCAACGTGGTCGCGGGAGCGGTGGTCGCCGGGTTCCGCACCATCGGCGTACAGAAGGCGCTCGGGCTCACCCCGGGGCAGGTCGTCGGCGCGTACGCGGGTCAGGTCCTGCTGGCCGGCGTGCCGGCCTGCCTGCTCGGGGTGCTGGCCGGCCGGCTCGTCTCGATCCCGTTGCTCGGCCAGACCGAGCGGGCCTACAGCACCAACAGCGTGCCGTCGGTGCCGCTCTGGGTCGACCTCGCCGTGCTGGCCGGCGGGGTGATCCTGCTGGTCCTGGCCGCGGCCGGGCCGGCCATGCGGGCCGGTCGGTTCTCCGCCGCGCAGGCCATCGCGGTCGGGCGGGCGCCGCGCAGCGGCCGTGGGTTCCGGATCCGCCGTGCGCTCGCGGCCACCGGCCTGCCCCGGCCGGTCAGTTTCGGGGTGGGCACCCCGTTCGTGCGGCCGGCCCGGGCCGCGATCACCGTCATCGCGGTGCTGCTCGGCAGCACCACCGTGGTGTTCGCTGCCGGGCTGTCGGCGTCGCTGAACCGGATCGCCGAGGCCGGCAACCGGACCGAAGCGGTTCCCGTGCTGGTCAGCCTGGGCGGCATGATGGCGCCGGGCGGGCCCGTCGGCGGGGGAGCGCAACCGGCGACGACGCCGCAAGGTGGTGGCGCACCGGCCGACCCTGGGCGCGTGCAGGCCATCATCGAGGCGCAGCCCGGCACCGCACACCTCACGGCGATCACCGAGGTGGACGCCGGCGTCGGCGGACTGACCGAGCCGATCGAGGTGCGCGGATACGACGGTGACTCTTCGTGGACCGGCTATCCGATGATCTCCGGACGTTGGTACTCCGCCCCGGGCGAAGCCGTCGCCGGTGCCCGCCTGCTCAAATACACCGGCGCGCGGGTGGGGGACACCGTCACGATCAGCACCGAGCGTGGCCGGCGCACCCTCACGATCGTCGGCGAGGCGTTCAGCAACGGCGGCGACCCGGTGCTGATCACGGACGTGGCGGAACTCGGCGCCCTCTACGACATCGCCCGGCTGACGCCGCGCAACTTCGAGGTCGGGCTGAGCAGCGGCACAGACCCCTATCAGTACGTCGACAAGCTCGCCACCGCGCTGGGCGACCTTCCCGCCGCGGCGGCGGTCAGTGCGGAGACGCAGGAGAATGAGGTGATCGCCGTGATGCTCGGTTTGATCGCCACGCTGACCCTGCTGCTCACCGCGGTCGCCGGCCTCGGTGTGCTGAACACGGTGGTGCTCAACACCCGGGAACGCACCCATGAGATCGGCGTGCTCAAGTCGATCGGGATGACCCCCGGGCAGGTGCGCCTCATGGTGGTCAGCTCGATGCTGGTCATCGGCGCGGTCGGGGGCGTGCTGGCCGTCCCCCTGGGGTGGCTGTTGCACGGCTGGGCCATCCCGGTGATGGCCGGCGCCGCGGGCCTGACGCTGCCGAGCGAGGTGCTCGCGGTCTATCGGCCGGCGCTGCTGGTGGGTCTCGCCGGCGCCGGTGTGCTGCTCGCGGTCCTGGGCGCGCTGCTGCCGGCCGGCTGGGCGTCGCGAACCCGCGCCGCCACCGCGCTGCGGGCGGAATGACTGTGCCGCCCTCCTGCCCCGAGCCTGGCCGTGGGGCTTCACAAGATCGAGTGTGGGATTCGCATCGGTGGGCGGTTGGTCCGGTGGGAAGGGCGGGATGGCGGTTTGGGGTCGATCACCGGATTGCGAATGGGGGCTTCCTCCGGCTTTGCCGGGGTTGATAAAGGCAGAGGTACCTGGTCACGGCGGTGGTGACCGCTTTCGATAGAGTCGGGCCTCGCCGAAACACGGGGAGGAACAGACATGACTGGCACGGGTGAGGAGCCGGGTAACACGCCGGCATCGGACCCGGCTTCCGGCGCGGCACCGGTGCCCGGCCCGGACGCGACCGGCGACCCCACGGCGCCGCTGACCCCGGGCACCAAGCCCGCGAACGAGGCGGAATCGACCACTCCGTTCCCGGCGCAGCCGGCGGAGCACAGCGCGGAACCGACCACTCCGTTCCCCTCGGCGGCAACGGGCTCCGGTTCGGGGCCGACTGCTCCGTTCCAGCCGGCATCTGGCTCCGGTTCGGAGCCGACCGCTCCGTTCCAGGCCGCATCCGGGTCTGGGGCGGGACCGACCACGCCGTTCCAGCCGGCATCCGGGTCCGAGGCGGAACCGACCGCGCCGTTCCAGGGGCAGTCGGCGGAGCGTGGGGTAGAGCCGACCGCTCCGCTTCAGCCGCCGGCGTCTGGCGGGGAGTCCACGCGGCCGTTCTGGGAGCGGCCGTCGGGGCCGCTCGCGGCGCAGCCGCCGGTCCCGGGAGCCGGGTCCTTCCCGGCTCAACCGCCGGTTCCTGGTGCGGGGCCGTTTGCGGCGCAGCCGCCGGTTCCGGGAGCGGAACCGACCGCTCCGTTCCCTTCTGCCGCTTCCGGAGCTGAGCCGACGACGCCGTTCTGGGTGGAGCAGCCGTTCCCGGGCCAGCCGGCGGCCGGCACCGATCCGACGACGCCGTTCCCGCCGGCGCCGCCCGTGTGGCAGCCCGCCGAGGAGGCCGGCAAGTCGGCCTATCCCCCGGCCTTCCCGCCGCCCGGCCCCGCAGGTGCGCCGGCTTTCCCGCCGCCCACTTCCGCAGGTTCGCCGGCCTTCCCGCCGGCCGGCCCCGCAGGTGCACCGGCCTTCCCGCCGCCTGGCTCCGCCGGTGTGCCGCCCTTCCCGCCGCCCACTTCCGCAGGTGCGCCGGCTTTCCCGCCGCCTGGTTCCGCCGGTGTGCCGCCTTTCCCCCCACCCGGCCCCGCCGGCGCACCGGCCTTTCCGCCGCCTGGGTCCGCTGCGCCGCCGCCTTTCCCGCCGCCGTTTGCCGCGGCTGGGCCGGGTAACGACGCGCCGCCGCCCTTCCCCGCGCCCTACGGCCCGGTGTCTGGGCAGCCGGGGCAGCCCGTGTCCGGGCAGCCGTTCGGGCAGCCTGGGCCGCCGGTCTCCGGGCAGCCCTTCGGGCAGCCGGGGCAACCGGGTCAGCCGGGTCAGCCGGGTCAGCCGTTTGGGATGCCGGGCCAGCCAGGCCAACCGGGGCAGCCGTTCGGGATGCCGGGGCAGCCGCAGTTCGGCGTGCCGATGGCGCCGCAGCCGCGGCGTAGCCGTAACGGGCTGCTGGCGGCCGTGGTCGTGGCGATCCTGGTGGTCATCGCCGGTGGGGGTGGCCTCGGCAGCTACTACCTGCTGAAGAACGAGGACAGCACGGCTTCGCCCAGCGTCGGCCTGCCGTCGGTGGCGCCGACCGGAACGAGCGAGCCGCAGCCGGGTACCGACCCGGGGCTGGGCGGCACCGAGCCGGAGCCGACCGAGGACGCGCAGCAGGGGCCGGAGGCCAGCGCCTACCCGGCGGAGAAGATCTACGACCTGAACCGGGTCTGTGACGAGAACATCTACTACCCGGAGGCTCCGAAGCGGGCCGGCAAGGCGCCGCACCCGGTGGTGCTGCTCGTCGACGACGGTGACGGTGTGCGCAGCCAGGACGGCACGTACTACTTCGACGAGGGCCTGTCCAACACGGTGAAGAACATCTGGGCGGCGGACAAGCCGGGCAAGGTGCAGATGGTGGCCTGCCTGGACCGGGTCAAGGAGGGTGCGAAGATCCGCACCTGCAAGTACGACGACCCGGAACCGCTGAACGTCTCGCTGATGCGGGCCACCTGGAAGCTGCGCGTCGTCGAGGTCGCCACCGGCAAGACGCTGCTGGAGAAGAGCCTGAACGGTGACGACAAGCAGTGCCCGTACGTGGTGTTCGTCGGCCCGGACAAGAAGATCCACGCCGGGGTGAGCGACCGGGCGGCGGTCTCCGCGCTGCGCAACCTCGTCAAGAAGTAGAGGGCTGAACCGAAGTGCCCGCCGCGCTAGCGGCGGGCACTTCGTCGTTCCCGGGCCGGGTGGCCCCGGTAGTGAGAATCGGCCGCTGCACCATGACGGAAGCCCCGCCGGACTTTAGGTGATCCACGACACATCACTGCCGCCGCTGGTTCGTCAGCGCACCCCCGCGGCCTCCTGAACTGCACCGGGAGCGCTCCCATAGACAAAAGTCAATAGTGCTTTCAGGGGATGCGTCGACGATCGTCGATGCGGAAGGGTCGGCGCCGGACTGCAACGCCCAGACACGGGGGAGTGTTATCGGTGCGCCTGTCGAGTCGATCAAGGCTGCTCTGTCAGCTTTTCGTCGCCCTGTTAATGACCGCCTATCTCGTCGTCCAGCCGCTGTCGCCGGCCGCCGCCGCTCCGGTGGCCAAGCCCGGCGCGGGGCCGGTCAACAGCCCGTTGCCATCCACGGCAACCCCGAACCATGGCCTACCCGACGGGCAGGCCGCTCCGCCCGTACCCCCGGCGCTGCAGGCCGAGGGGAAGCCGAGCGTGCCGGACGCCGCGGAGAAGGCGCGGCGCAAGAGCGAAGCGATCGCCGCGGCCAAGGTGGTCTCCGCGCAGGAGGCCGCGTTGCCCGGCCGGCCGATCGCCCGGCCCGGCTTCCTGCTCGGCGACACCTCGCTGGTCGTCTACTGGGACGCCGAGGTCAACGAGGGTGACCCGACCTCGTGGGGCCGCTGGTTCGCGACCGTCACCGACACCGCGACCGGCGCCGAGCAGCGCTCGAAGGAGCTGGCGCAGAAGGACCTGAGCCGCTGCTACAGCCCGGCGCTGCTGTGCCGCAGCTTCGGCGCGGCCGACGGCTGGGTGCTCGACCCGGCGCGGACCTACACCGTCACGGTCACCGAGATCGCGGCCGACGGCACCGAGCTGACCAGCGCGCCGAGCGCGGCCGCCAAGCCGCGCACGACCGAGGACGTGCCGGCGCTGCCGGCCGGACAGGCGGTCGGCTGCGGCTGCGCCACGGTGCTCGGCCCGACAGTGGTCGCTCAGGCGCTGCGCGGCGCCACGGTCAACACGGCGACCGGCGCCTACCTGCGGGTGGAGCGCGACTTCACGATGCCGTCCTACGGCATCCCGTTCAACCACGCCCGCTACTACTCGTCGGGCAACACCGCGACCGGCATGTTCGGCGCGGGCTGGAGCTCGTCCTACGACATCCGGGTCGCCGCCGCCGACAACGGCGCGGTCCGGGTACGCGCGGAGGACGGCTCCGAGGCTGTCTACACCGCCAACGGTGACGGCTCCTACGAGCGCCCCGCCGGCATCCGCGCCCAGCTCACCAAGGTCGACGGCGGCTGGCAGCTGGTCCCGCCGGACCGCCGGGTGCTGCGGTTCGACGCCGCCGGCCGGCTGCTGTCGATCAAGAACGCCCGCGGCCACGGCGTCACCCTCGGCTACACCAGCGGTGGCCTGCTCAGCACGGTGACCGACGCGAGCGGCCGGGTGGTCCGCTTCGAGTCCCGCGCCGACCTGCGGCTGATCACCAAGATCACGCTGCCGGACGGCCGGTCCGCCCAGTTCGACTACCAGGACGGGCGCCTGCTGAAGACGCAGGACCCGCGCAACTACGTGACCAGCTACGGCTACGACACTGCCGGGCGGCTCGCGGAGATCACCGACGCGCGCGGCGGCAAGCTGATCCGCAACGTCTACGACGCGAACGGCCGGGTCGCCGAGCAGCTCGACCCGGAGGGCGGCAAGACCACCTTCACGTGGGACGCCGGTGAGCAGATCGCCCGCACCACCGACCCGGACGGCGTGGTGGTGACCGACGGCTACAAGAACAACGTCCTGCTCTACAGCCGCAATGGCGGCAACGACACGGTCAACCACCGCTACACCGGACGGCTGAACAAGTCGCTGGTCGTCGACCCGCGGGGCAACCAGGAGGAGACCCGCTTCGACGAGAACGGCAACCCGGTCGCGCGGACCGCGCCGGAGCCGTTCGCCTTCACCGAGAACAGCACGTTCGACGCCCGCACCAACCTGACGGCGTTCAAGGACGGGCGCGGCAACACCTGGAAGTACGAGTACAACGAGTTCAACGAGATGGTCTCGCAGCGGGACCCGAAGCAGGAGACCGGCTACCGCTACACCTACGACACCAAGGGCCAGCTCCTCACCCGGACCGACCCGCGCGGCAAGGTCACCCGCTACGAGTACGACACGAACGGCAACCGCACCGCCGAGATCGCGCCGACCGGCCGCCGCACCGAGATGACCTACGACGTCACCGGCCGGCTCGCCTCACTGGTCGACCCGCGCGGCACCGTCGAAGGCGGCAACCGGGACGCCTACCGCACCCGCTACGTCCACGACCAGCAGGGCCGCGTCACCGAGGTGTGGCAGCCGGGCAAGGCCCAGCCGACCCGCACCACGTACGACGAGCTGGGCAACACGGTCGTGCGCACCGACCCGCTGAGCAACTCCAGCCGCTACACCTACGACCGGGCCAGCCGCCTGGTCGAGGTGAAGGACCCGGTCGGCAACGTCACCACGACGAAGTACACCGCGGCCGGACGGCGCGCGTCGATCACCGACGGCGAGAACAACACCACCAGCTGGACCTACGACCGTAACGGCCGGGTGGCGACCGAGACGTCGCCGCGCGGCAACGCCGACCCGTCGAAGGCCGCCCTGTTCACCGCGACCTTCCACTACGACTACAACGGCAACCTGATCCGCACCGACCGGCCCTACGGCTCGGGCGGGCAGCGGGTCGAGGTGGACACCGCGTTCGACGCCCTGGACCGCCCGACCGGGCAGAGTGACCAGTTCAAGCAGGGCACCACGGTCAGCTACGACAACAACGGCAACGTCGTCGAGATGACCAACGAGCGTGGCGAGACGCTGACCAGCAGCTACGACTCGGCGAACCGGCGGACCGGCAGCGAGGGCCCGGGCGCCGGTGCGGCCGGCATCGAGTACGACGAGGCCGGCAACCCGGTCCGCCAGACCACGCCCACCGGCGGGGTCGTCACCACCGCGTACGACGACGACGGCCGCGTCGTGGCGGTCACCGAGCCGCGGGGCAACGTGGCCGGCGCCGACCCGGGTGACTACACCACCCGCTACGCCTACGACCAGGCCGGCAACCCGTCGACGGTGACCGACCCGCTCGGCGACGTCACCAAGGTCACCCACGACGCGCTGAACCGCACCACGTCACAGGTGGACCCCCTGGGCAACACCACCCGGTTCACGTACGACGCGGCCGACCGGCTGGCGAGCGTGACCGGCGCGGACGCGCCCGGCGGGCAGTCGCTGGTCTACGGCTACGACGCCAACGGCCGGGTGATCAAGCGGACCGACCCGCTGGGCCGGACCGCCTCCACCGAGTACGACCGGGCCGGCCGGACCACGGTCACCACCGACCCGATCGGCCGCCGCCGCGAGTACGTCTACGACGCCGACTCCAACCTGGTCGAGGAGGTCACCGCCCGGATCGTGGAGGAGGGCCGCCCCGACCCGAACCGCCCGGCCCGGACCATCTTCTACGGCTACGACAACATCGGCCGGCTGATCAGCAAGCAGCTCGGCGCCGGCGGGGTGACGCACACCTTCGGCTACGACGCGAAGAACCGGCTGGTCAGCGCGGCGGACCCGGCGGGGACGCAGTCCTACACGTATGACACGACGGACCGCCTCACCGCGTTCACCCGGGGTGCGGAGACGTTCGGCTACAAGTACGACAGCACGGACCGGATCACCGAGCGGGCCTACCCGGACGGCACGAAGATCGGCGCCACCTACGACGACGGCGACCGGGTCCGTACGCTCACCGCCTCGCGCGGTGGGGCCAGCGCGGAGTACGGCTTCTCCTACGACGTCGCGGACCGGCTGACCGGCATCACCTACCCGGAGTCCACCGGCATCACCGAGAGCCGGGAGTACGACCGGGCCGGCCGGATGACCCGGATCGCGGCGACCAAGGGCGACACCACGCTGTCCGCCTTCGACCTCACGCTGGACAAGGTCGGCAACCCGACCCGGATCGTGGAGACCACCGGCGAGCCGGGGCAGCCGACGATCACCGAGGCGACGGCGTACACGTACGACAAGGCGAACCGGCTCACCGCGGAGTGCTTCGGCGCGCAGACCTGCGCCGGGGCGACCGCCGAGCGCACCGACTACACGTACGACCTGGTCGGCAACCGGACCACGATGAAGCGGGTGGCGCCGGGCGAGAACACCACGACCACCTACACGTACGACGGCGCGGACCAGCTCACCCGGGAGAGCGTCACCGGAACCCGGACGAGCAGCCGCGCGTTCGCCTACGACCTGGAGGGCAACCAGACCGAGGCCGGCTCGGACCGGTTCACCTACGCCCTCGACCACACCATGACGTCGGCGACGGTCAACGGGCGCAAGACCGACTACACGTACGACGCCACCGGCAACCGGATCGCCGCGGTGTCCGGGACCGACAAGCAGACGTGGAGCTGGGACGTCAACGGGCCGCGCCCGCTGCTCGCCCAGGAGCGGGGCGCCGTCTCCCGCGACTACCTCTACGACCCGTCCGGTCAGCCCCTGGCCCTGCTGGTGCCCGGTGCTGACGGCCTGACCGCGCACTCCTACCTGCGGGACTGGCTCGGCGGCGTGGCCGGGATGGTGTCGCCGGCCGGCGCGCCGGAGGCCAGCTACGACTACGACGCCTTCGGCGTCACCCGGGACAGCTCGGCCGCCGACGGCGCGCCGGAGAACCCGATGCGCTACGCCGGCACCTACCAGGACGTCAGCCAGGGCGATCGGTACGCGATGGGCGCCCGCAGCTACGACCCGGGCACCGGGCGGTTCGCCTCGAAGGACCCGGTCGTGCAGCCGGCCACCGACCAGGCGGTGTCGACGTACTCGTACACCAACGCCCGGCCGACCGTGCTGACCGACCCGTCCGGCGAGGACCCGGACGGCAACGGGATGTCCGACGCGTACGCCAACTACTACCGCTCGGTGGCGTGCGCCAACAACCCGGACGCCTGCTCCTCGACCACCGACGCGAACACGTCGGCCGGTGGTGAGGGCGAGCAGGAGACCGACAACCCGGACTGGCTCAACGCCAAGAAGATCGTCGACGAGGCCGAGGGCTTCGTGAAGCAGATCGGCGACGAGATCGTCAATCTGATCCTCGACCTGGTCGGCTTCAACGACGCGAAAGCCTGCATCACCGAGGGCGACATCGTCGCCTGCATCTCCACCGCGCTGCAGGCCGTGCCGTGGGGCAAGATGTTCAAGGCCGCCAAGGTCGCGATCAAGGCGATCGGGGTCGGCCGGCGGCTGATCGACGCCTACAGCCGGCTGAAATCGGCGAAGAACGCGCTCGCCAACATCCCGCGCTACATCAAGAAGGCGACCCAGACCACCGACGAGGCCGCCGACAGCAAGAAGTACGCGGACGAGGCGGCGAAGGCGGCCGAGGGTGCCAAGGACGCCGGCGGGAAGGCGAAAGCCACCTCGCAGAAGGCGGCCGACAACGCCAAACGGTCGCCGAAGAAGACCACCACGACCGGGGAGAGCTGCAAGTACGCCAAGGGCAACAAGGCGCGGCTGCAGTCCAACTCGTTCGCGGCGGGCACCCCGGTGCTGTTGGCCGACGGCAGCACCAAGGCGATCGAGAAGCTGGAGCCGGGTGACACGGTCAAGGCGACCGACCCGGCCTCCGGGCGGACCGAGCCGCAGCAGGTGGTCGCGTCGGTGGCCGGCAGCGGTGACAAGCACCTGGTCGACCTGGAGTTCGCGGGAGCGGGCGCCGGAGGCGGCGGTCCGCCGGATGTCACGGCCACGGCTGGGCACAAGTTCTACAGCCTGGATCGCGGCTGGGTCGCGGCCGCAGAGCTGCGTGATGGCGAGAAGCTGCGGGACGACTCCGGCGCCGTGGTCACGGTGGCCGCGTCGGCCGAGCGGGCCGCGAAGGCCACGGTTTACAACCTCACGGTCAGTGGTGCGCACACGTACTATGTGCTCGCCGGAACCAGTGCGGTGCTCGTCCACAACTGCGGGGACATCGCTCTCGGCAAGCAGGATGTCGACGGCGACGACAGCGCCCTGGACATCTTCGCGATGGAGCGCGACGCCACGACGTACAAGGAGTGGGGAGACTCGAAGCCGTGGTACGACCATCTCAAGGGCTTCGTCGCCGACGGCAAGACGAACATCCACGTCAACCTGGACGGCATCGACGACCCGATCGCGTACGCGGCCTCCGGCAAGAACGTCGACTACACGGATCCGTCGGGCCGGGGTTTCACCCGGTGGGAGATGTACCTGCTGAGTCAGAACCCGGCGTCCTGGACGCGGGTCAAGTGGTATCGGAACGGGCGAACGGTTGACAACCCATTCGCAGCGAAATGACGACCTCGTCCTCCCGTGGCGGAGCGGCCGCTACTTCAAGGTGTGGCGCTACGGCATCGGCCACTCCCAGTTGCTGCTGCGAAGCCGCGCGGAGGACGGGATCAGCATCCTGTGCGAGGCCGTCGAGTTGATGCGCCTGCGCCGGAGCTATCCGGACCTCGTCCTCCGCTACGCGGGGGACGGGGAGCCCGGCTTCGAGGAACTGGCCGAGCTGCCGATCCCGCAGCTGCGCCTGGTCCTGGAGAGCCCCGGCCGGGTGGGGTTGATCTCCTGCTCGCGGGTGACCATCCGGCGCACCGAGGACCCGGACGACGACTCCTGGCACGGCGGCACCGTGCTCTACTTCTCAACCTCAAGTAGAGGTTGAGACTCGACCTGAGGTCGAGGTTGAGGGTCGCTGGAATGAAGGCGGTCAGGCCATGACATCCGCTGACGGGGACGCCTACGGTCAGGCCGGATTGCACGTCGCGGACTGGCCGCCTTCATCACGCGTCGGAGGCGGCCGGACCCGTACCCGGTGGGTGCTGGAGACCCTGGCCGACCTGCCGGTGGCTGTGGTTGTCGATGATTCGCATCGAGCCGTTGTTCGCCGTCGTCGCCGGATGGCCGCACGTTTGTCCGGCGGCGGACTTGAAGCAGCCGTCGGGTAGTCGCTGTTGCGGCCTCCCGCACGGTCAGGCGGCACGGACGGTTGGCGGGGCGGCTCGCGGGGGATGGACAGCGTCCATGGGGGAGTCCGTTCAGCCGGCCGGTGAGGTGCACGTGCTCGGCGAGTCGAAAGTGTGGCCGGCGGTGCTGATCCCGATCGGAGCCGCGGCGGTGCTGGTCGCCGTCTCGGTCACGATCGGCTCCGTGCCCTGGTACGGCGCCGCGCTCCTGGCGATCGGGCTGCTCGTCGCGGTCGCCCGCCGGGGCAACGCGGTCCTCGCTGACGACGAGGGGCTGCTCATCCGGGGCCGGGGCGGGCTGCGCCGCTCGTACGCGTGGGCGCAGATCGACCGGATGGGCTGGCAGGACACCTCGTCGTGGGCGCGGGAACTGGTCGTCTACCCGCGCGGCGAACCGTACGACGTGCCGGGGCCGAACTCGCCGGCCCGCCCCGGCCGGATCTGGCGGTGGCAGCGGCGGCCGCAGGCCGACCCGCTGCCGGGCCTGCGCGACCGGTACGGGATCAAGTCGCTGCTCGACCCGTAGGCTGTCGCCTGTGATCTTCAGGGTGCGCCGGTGGCGGCTGTGGCTGGCCATCGTCCCGTCGCTGTGGGCGCTGCTGTTCCTCAGCCGGGTGGTCGCCGCGGCGCTGATCGGCACCTTCCGGCCGGCCGAGGCGCTCGTCGAGGTGACCATCTCCGCCCTGGCGGTCGGGTCGGGCGTCACGTTCTTCCTGCGCCCGCTCGGCTGGGTGCGGGTCGCCGAGGCCGGACTCGAGTTCGCGCCGACCGGCCACGCGGCGATGTTCCTGCCCTGGGCGGCCGTGCAGACGGTCGAGCTGCGCTACGCCGGCCCGTTCACCCGGCTCGTGATCACACCCACCGACCCGGCCGCCGTCGAGGTCACCGGCGAAGCGCTGCGCGTGCAGAGGGCGCGGCGGCGCGCCGGGTTCCCGTCCTACGCCGTCGATGTGGGCCTGCTGGAACCCGGCGCGAAACAGCTGCTCGCCGAGGTGCGGAGAGTCAGGCGAACCGCTCGGTCGTGACCTGGATCAGCCCCTGCCGGCGCACCCGCTCGGTCAGCTGGTGCAGCATCGCGCCGATGGCGTCGCCGGCGCCGGTGGCGGGCTGGACGGTCAGGTCCAGAGCCCAGGCGACGTCGCGGCCCACCCGGCGCAGCTCCCAGTGGAAGGCCTCGTGGCTTCCGCTCGGTAGGCGGGCGGGGTGGCCCGTACCGGGAAGGTGGAGTGAGTGGGCTCCCAGCGCGAGCGACCTGCGGGGTGGCCTTGATAATGGGCCGATGGCCAACGAGACATCGGCGAAGCTCGCCGTCCTGATCGATGCGGACAACGCCCAGGCGGCGATCGTGGACGGGTTGCTCGCCGAGGTCGCGAAGTACGGGACGGCGCACGTCAAGCGGGCCTACGGGGACTGGACCGGGACCAGCCTGCGCAGCTGGAAGGAGCAGCTGCTGGCGCAGTCGATCCAGCCGATCCAGCAGTTCTCCTACACGGTGGGCAAGAACGCCACCGACTCCGCGATGATCATCGACGCGATGGATCTGCTGTACAGCGGGCGGTTCGACGGGTTCTGCATCGTCTCCAGCGACAGCGACTTCACCCGGCTGGCGTCGCGGATCCGCGAGTCGGGGCTGACCGTCTACGGGTTCGGGGAGCGCAAGACGCCCAAGCCGTTCGTGGCGGCGTGCGACAAGTTCATCTACACCGAGAACCTGGCCGAGCCGGTGGAGGTGGCGCCGGTGGAGAGCCCGGTGCTCAGCCCCACCCAGCTGCGCGGGGACACCAGCCTGATGAACCTGATCCGGGCGGCCGTGGAGGCGGCCTCCGGTGACGACGGGTGGGCGCCGCTCGCCGCGGTCGGGCACATCATCACCAAGCAGCGGTCCGACTTCGACCCGCGCAGCTACGGATATCCCAAGCTCGGCGGCCTGGTCACGGCCATCGGGCTGTTCGACATCGAACGCCGCGACTCCGGTGACGGCAAGCCGGCCGTCATCTGGATCCGGGACCGCCGGCGGCGGCCGGAGAAGAGAGTGACGGCCGACTAGGCCAGGTTGCGTCGAACCTGTACCGTCTCCTCCGCCACACCGGGCATTCGAGATCATCTCTCAGTGTTCGGGTGGTTTCGTGACGTGTTCGGGGGAGAGGTAACCGTGAATCGACGCAGGCTGGCCCGGACCGGGGCGGTGATCTCAGCGGTGGCCCTGCTGGCCGGATGCGGGGACGGTGAGGAGAAGACCACCACCCCGGAGCTCGGCGAGCGCGGCACGGTACTGACCACCGTGAAACCGGAGAAACAGGACCTGAGCAACAAGATCAGCCTCAACGGCAAGGTCCAGATCAATCCGGTGTTCGGGGTCGTGTCGCCGGTCGACGGCGAGGTGCGCTACGTGCAGCGGCAGCCGTCCACGACGCCGGCGTCCGAGCCGCTGTGGGTGGCCACCGTGTGGTCGGACGGGCACCCGAACGAGGTGACCATCCCGAAGAACTCGACCATGGCGGGCCGGCTGATGAACGACCGGTCCGTGGTCACCGAGGGCATGCCGATCGTGTCCGCCCGCCACGCCGGGTACGCGATCGTGGCCGACATCGACAGCGCGCAGGCGTACCGGATCTCCGGCGCGGTCACGTCGGTGCAGGCGCAGATCAAGAACGGGCCGGGGCCGTTCAAGTGCAAGGCGCGCGGCACCATCGCCGCGCTGCCGGCCGGGACCATCCCGGAACCGCCCCCGCCGCCCAGCCCGACCACCGGCCCGTCCGGCGCGCCGGCCGCGCCGAAGCCGCAGCCGGAGCCGGAGCAGGAGGCCGGCAGCGAGGGGTCCGAGGCGACCGGCATGCAGCTGGTCTGCACCGCCCCGAAGAGCGTCAAGCTGATCAACGGCGCCGCGGTCACCCTGGACGTCGTCACCGAGAAGGCGGACGACGTGCTGGTGCTGCCGGTCGAGGCGGTCGCCGGCAGCCAGGGCAAGGGCAAGGTCGACATCGTCGGCCCGGACGGCACCCGCAAGACCGTGGACGTCACCCTCGGGCTCACCGACGGCAAGGTCGTCCAGATCAAGAAGGGCCTGACCGGGGACGAGAGCATCGCCGTGCCCGGCCCGAACTTGCCGGCGGCCGACCCGGCCGAGGGCGGACAGCCGGGGATGGGCGGATGACCGGGCCACTGATCCAGCTCACCGGCGTCACCAAGATCCTCAAGGGGCAGGAGGAGCCCCGGACGATCCTGGACGGCGTCGACCTCACCGTGGACCCCGGCCAGAGCGTGGCGATCGTCGGCCGCTCCGGCTCCGGCAAGAGCACGCTGCTCAGCATCCTGGGCCTGTTCGACCGGCCCGACCAGGGCAGCTACGTGCTGGCCGGGCAAGACATCAGCCGGCTGCCCGAGCGCAAGGCGGCCAAGCTGCGCAGCTCCCACTTCGGGTTCGTGTTCCAGCGGTTCTTCCTGCTCAAGCACCTGACCGCGGCGCAGAACGTGGCGATGGCGCTGGTCAACGGCCAGGGCTGGCTGCCCCGCCGGCAGCGCCGCACCCGTGTGCTGGAGGCGCTCGACCAGGTCGGCATCGCCCACCTGGCGAAGAACCGGCCGGCCCGGATGTCCGGCGGTGAGCAGCAGCGGGTGGCGATCGCCCGGGCGCTGGTCCGGGACCCGCGGGTGCTGCTCGCGGACGAGCCGACCGGCGCCCTCGACACCGAGACCGGCACCGCGGTGATCGACGCGCTGCTGTCGGCGACCACCCGGGGCTGCAGCCTGGTCCTGGTCACCCACGACCGTGACCACGCCGCCCGGATGGGCCGCACCATGAACCTGGTCGACGGGGTGCTGACCGAGCGGGTGCCGGCATGAGGCGGCTGTCCGGAAGCTACCGGTCCGCGCTGATCATCGGCATCCAGGGCATCCGGGCGCGCAAGCTGCGCACGCTGCTCTCCATGGTCAGCCTCTTCCTGGGCGTGCTCGCGGTGGTGGTGGTCCAGGCGGGCGCCAGCATCGCGGAACGCGCGCTGATGTCCGACCTTGAGCTGCGCTCGGGGTACGACGGCACCCTGATGATCGACGTGATGCCGCACGAGAAATCGCCGCAGATCGTCACCGAGACGCTGGACGGGCGGACCGACGCGCTCGCCGTGATCAGCCTGCAGGCGATCATCGGGGAGCCGGGCGTCAGCCCGATCAACCCGGGCGGCTCGCCGTTCGACCAGACCGGCTGGGGCAGCACCGAGGTCTGCGACGACGCCGGCAACTGTGTGCCGGGGCCGCCGACCGGCGAGGCGATCGAGGTGGCGCTCACCGCGGTCACCGGGGATCTGCTGAAGTTCCGGCCGCTGCGGCACGTCAGCGGGAACTGGCTGGACTTCAGCACGGTGCCGTCCCTGTCGCCCCGGTTGGTGATCAACAAGGAGGCGGCGAAGGGCTTCGAGAGTCACCAGGTCCCGGCGGAGATGCGGGTCCGGGGCGCCACGGCGAACATGACCCCGCAGATCGTCGGCGTCATCGACGACGGGGACGTGCAGCCCCGGGCCTATGTGCGGCAGGACGAGCTGACCAACTGGGTGCCGGCCGGCAAGCTGTCCGATCCGAACATGGGCATGCCGATCCAGGTCCTCACCGGCCAGGGCGGGCCGGTCGAGCAGATCCTCACCACCAAGCTGCGGGCGGCGGGCATCGAGTCGTACGCCAACCTGATCGAGTCCCGCAAGCAGATGGAGGACCAGCTCAAGCTGATGCGACTGGTCTTCCTGTCGATGGCCGGGCTGGTGCTGCTGATCGGCGTGGCCGGGATCCTCAACGTCGGGCTGGCGACCGTGGGCGAGCGCGTGGAGGAGTTCGCGCTGCGCCGGGCGGTGGGCACGCCGCGGATGCTGCTGGCGGGGATCGTGCTCGCCGAGACGCTGCTGACCGGTCTGCTGACCGCCGGGGCCGCGATCGGCGCGGGCGTCGCCGGGTTGAAGGTGCTGTCGATGCTGCTCGGGTCCAGCGAGCCGCTGCTGCGGGACGTGCAGTTCCCGTGGGAGGCGGGGGTCGCCGGGATCATCGCGGGGATCATCGCCGGGGTGCTCGGCGGGTTCATTCCGGCGCTGCGGGCTGCCGGGATTCCGATCGCCACGGTCATGCGGGCCTGATCGCGGGGCCGGCTTCCAGGGCTGCTGTCCCTGGAAGCCGGCCCCGCGACGTCAGGCTTCGAAGCGGGTCCGCCGGCGGCGGGCCGCCGCGAAGCCGAGCAGGCCGGCCGCTACCAGAGCCGCACCCGCGACGCCCAGCACGGCCCCACCCGGGCCGGTGATCGGCAGAGTGCCGCCGTCCTCGCCGTTGTCACCGGCTCCGCCGGCCTCGTCGCCGCCGGCTTCACCGCCTGCCTCGTCGTCCGTGTCCTCGCCGCTCGCCGCGTTGAGGACGATCGGCGCGCTGTTGTTGGCGTCGTCGTAGCCGTCCGGCACCGTGGGGTTGGCCTCGATGCTGCCGGTCGCGTCCGGCACCACCTTCGTGATCTTCAGCGTGAAGGTCCAGCGGGTCATCTCGCCCGCACGCAGCAGGCCCGCGGCCTGGCACCGGTACGTGTCGCCGGCCGGGACACAGGACCGCTCCTTCTTGACCACCTCGGTGCCGGGCGGGAGCGTCACGACGCCGACGATCCCGGGCACCCGGAGGTGGCTGTCGTAGCGGGTAGCCGGGCCCTTGTTCTGGACGGAGACCGTGACGTCGACCTCGGCGCCCGCCTTGCCGGTGGCCTTCGCGCCGATCGCGGCCAGGTCGAAGCCCTGCTTGCCGGTCACCGTGACGGTGATCGACTGCTGGTCGTCGGAGTCGTCGGGATCGGTCTGCTTCGCCTTGGCGGCGGTGGTGGCGACCTCCTCCAGGCGCAACCGCGGGCCGGTGCCGAACTCGCCGGGCAGCGGGTGCCCGAGGTCGTCCCAGCGCTGGGCCTCGTCGTCGTAGTCGTCCCTGGTCAGCCAGCGGTAGTCGGTGAGAATCTCGCTCGGCGCGTAGGCATCGGCGGCGAGCCGCAGGCCCAGCCCCACCCGGTAGGTGACGCCCGGCTTCAGCTCCTGGTCGAACACGCAGCCGAACGGCCGGCCGTCCGAGCGGTAGCGGCAGTTGGCGTGCCGGACGGTCGCCAGCATCGCGTCGTCACCGAAGATGTTGACCGCGGCACCCTTGATCGTGGTCGGCCCGGTGTTGCGGACCTCCAGTGGCGCCGTGAAGTCGGCGCCCGGGGCGACACTGACCGAACCCGGCTTGCCGGCCGCCAGGTTGACGGTCTCGGCGACCTCCACCTTCGCGGTGTGGACGACGGGGGAGCGGCCCTCGGCCCTCAGCGTCGCCTTGATCTCGCCGACCGTGCCGACCTCGGCGTCGGCGGCGGCCTTCACGGCGGCGCGGAAGCGGCCGATCAACCCGTTCGGACCGACCGTGATCACCGCGTCGGCCTTGCAGGTGAGCTTCGCCGGCGAGTCGCTCGTGCAGTTCCCGATGCCCTCGACCACGGCGAGGCTCACGCCGTCGGCCCCGGACAGTTCGAAGGTCATCGTGGCGCCGGTGAGACGCACCTCGCTCTCGGCCTTCAGCGCCGGCAAGACCCGGGTCTCGCCGCCGACCCGACGGTCGCGCCGGAAAGCACGAAATCGACGGCGGGGTCGGCGGCGCGAGCCGGAGCGGGCAGGGTGAGCGCGGCCGCGGTGACGGCGAGGGCGGTCAGTAATCGCCGGACGGCGGTCGCTGCATCAAAGGGTTCCTCCCATGAACACTCGAGGGACGAGGGTTCCGGGAGCTTATGGATCTAGACCGAAGCGCGCGACCCCGTGGCGGTGGGATCGGGCGGTGATTAACTCCTCACGAGAAAGATGATGTTCTGGCACAGCGGATGCCGGAGTCTGCGCGTTGCACGCATTTGCGTGCCGCCCTCACGTTCCGCAGAAGGTCTGGAAGCCGTCGCAGAACTCGCGTGGCGCCGGCTCGGCATAGCGCTCCCAGCCGTCCCGCACGGTGAACGGGGCGCTGACCACCTCGACCAGGCGGTTCACCGGCTCCAGGTCGCCGGCGGTGGCCGCGGCCAGGGCCTCCTCGACCAGGTGGTTGCGCGGGATGTAGACGGGGTTGACCCGGTCCATCGCGTCCGGATCAGGACCGAGAGAACGCCACCGCGCCATCCACTCGTCCGGCATCGGCGCGGGGGCCTCGGCCCGGTGGGCGGCTGCCAGCGTACGGAAGAAGGCAGTGTGATCGACCTGATCGGCCTGCATCGCGGCAACCAGATCGTCGATCAGCGGCCCGGCGTCCGCCTCACCGGACAGACCCAGCTTCGTGGTCATCCCAGAGACCCAGGCCTGCTGGTAGCGCGGGCGGAACCGCCCGAGAGCCTCGGTCGCGAGGGCGACCGCCTGCTCCTCGTCCTCGGCGATCAGCGGCAGCAACGATTCCGCCAGCCGCGCCAGATTCCACTCCGCGATGATCGGCTGATTTCGGTACGAATACCGCCCCGCATGATCGATCGAACTGTAGACGGTGGCCGGGTCGAAGGCGTCGAGGAACGCACACGGACCGTAGTCGATGGTCTCCCCGGAGATCGTCATGTTGTCGGTGTTCATCACGCCGTGGATGAAGCCGACCAGCATCCAGCGGGCGATCAGCGTCGCCTGGGCCGCCGCGACCGCCTCGAAGAATGCCAGGTAGGGCCGCTCCGAGGAGGCCGCCTCCGGGTGATGCCGGGCGATGGCGTGATCGGCGAGGCGCCGCAGCAACCCGAGGTCACGGGTCGCCCGCGCAAATTGGAAACTGCCCACCCGCAGGTGACTCGCCGCGACGCGGACCAGCACCGCCCCCGGCAGCGGCGACTCGCGATAGACGGTGCCGCCGGTCGCCACCACGGCCAGTGACCGGGTCGTCGGGATGCCGAGCGCGTGCATGGCCCGGCTGATCACGAACTCGCGCAGCATCGGCCCGACCGCTGCCAGCCCGTCCCCGCCGCGGGCGAACGGCGTGCGCCCGGAGCCCTTGAGATGCACGTCGCGCAGCCGGCCCGCGCTGTCGGTCAGCTCGCCGAGCAGCAACGCCCGCCCGTCACCGAGGCGCGGCGAGTAACCCCCGAACTGATGCCCGGCGTAGGCCTGCGCCACCGGCCGGGCGCCGGCCGGCACGCGGTTGCCGACCAGCATGCGTACGCCGTCCGCGCTCCGCAGCCACGTGGGGTCGAGGCCCAGGTCGGTGGCGAGGGTCTCGTCCAGGGTGAGCAGGCGGGGGTCGGGGAAGTCCTCGGCCTGCCAGGGGACGGAGAGTTCGGGCAGCTCCTGGGCGAACCGGCTGTCGAAGGTCACGGGAGGCGCGGTGATGCTCACCCGATCGAGCCTACGCGCGCCGGAAGATGTCGCACCCGGCCGATAGGCTCGGCCGCGTGGACGTGCCCGTCCGGTTGTCGTGGCGCGCGGTCTGCGCCCGGCGCCTGGCCCGGCATCTGCTGGCCGCGCCGGACCCGCGGGCCGGGCCGGTCGAGGCCGCCCGCGCGATGTGCGGCGCGCACGCGCAGGTGATGTCGGCTGCGGAGATCTCCGTCGCGACGCGCACGCCGGCGGCCACCCGGTCCGACATCCGCGCCGCCGTCGCCCAGCAGAAGACCCTGATCAAAACCCGAGGGGTGCGCGGCACGGTCCACCTCCTGCCCACAGCTGACCTGCCGATGTGGTCCGGGGCGCTGTCCGCGCTCCCGGTCACCCGGTTCGGGCTCACCGCAGACCAGATCGACCAGATGGTGCCCGCGATCGCCGCCATCCTCGAGGACGCCGAGATGACCGCCGACGAGCTCACCCCCGCGCTCGCCGACCGGGTCGGTGGCTGGGCGGCGGACCCGGTCATGGAAGGCTTCCAGACCACCTGGCCACGCTGGTTCGCCGCGATGGACGTGGTGATGGTCCGCGGCGCGATGTGTTTCGGCTCCGGCCGCGGCCGCAAGGTCACCTACACCAGCCCGCAACGCTGGCTGCCGGGCTTCCGCCCGGCCGCCGGCGAGGTCGCCCTGCCCTGGCTGGTCCATCACTACCTGCATGCGTACGGTCCGGCGACGGCACAGAACTTCGGCCAGTGGCTGTCCGCGCCCCGTGGCTGGGCCGAGCCGGTGTTCGCCTCGCTGCGCGACGCCCTGCGACCGGTCGAGGTGGAAGGCATCCCCGCCTGGGAGAACGCCGACGATCCGGGCACGTCGGGGGAGCGGCCCACGGGTGTGCGGCTGCTGCCGTACTTCGACGGCTACGCGGTCGGCGGCCGCCCGCGCGACCTGCTGTTCCCCGGCGCGGCCGCTGGGCGTGCACTCGCCGGCGGGCAGGCGGGCAACTATCCGGTGCTGCTGGTCGACGGTGTGGTGGCCGGCGTCTGGCACCAGCGCCGCTCCGGCCGGCGGATCGCGGTGACCGTCGAGCCGCTTGGCACGCTGTCCCGGGTGCAGCTCACCGAACTCGACGAGCAGGTGCAGCGTCTCGGGGACATCCTGGAAGGCCGCCCCGAGCTGACCCTCGGCCCGGTGACCGTCGGGCCCCACGCCTGAGCGGGATTGACTGGCCTCCATCCGCGTTGATATCCACGGCACGTGTCTCGCAGAGCCCGGGCTCGCCGGTCCCGTACCCGTACCTTCTGGTTCGTCGCCGGTTGCCTCGCAGCCGCCGGCAGCGTGCTCGTGCTCGCCCTCGGATTGCGGATGGGCGGCTTGCAGGACGCGGCCAACATCGCTCAGCTCGTGTCCGTGGGGATCGCCCTGCCACCGGCACTGGCGCTGCTGTACACCTGGTGGCGTGACGGCCGGGTCCGGTCCGTGGTCACCCCCACCGGCCTCGCCGACGCCCGTGACCTGCTGGCCCTGCACCTTGACATGCAATGGCTCGACGAATCCCGGCTGCGGGCGCTAGACGACTCGATTCCGGTGCACTGGCGGGTGAGCGCGCACGAGGAACTCGTCGACGTGCCGCGCGACCGGGCCGCCACTGAGCTGACCATCGCTTCCGCCGCCGACGTGGACAAATTGATCGGCACGGTTCGCGAACTCGGCCGCCGGCGGCTGGTGATCCTGGGCGGCGGCGGCACTGGCAAGACGACCATGGCCGCGCGGATCCTCCAGCAGCTGCTCAGGGAACGCCGGCATCGGCCGGACGAACCGGTGCCGGTGCTGCTACCGCTGGCCGGCTGGCCCGGCGACGCCTACGACGGGGACCTGCGTGACTGGATCGTCGACTGGATCACGAACGCGTACCCCGGGCTCGGCAGCGCCGGGCACGACGCCGACGTGGTCGAAGCCCTGGTAGTGCGCGGGCACGTCCTGCCGATCCTGGACGGGCTGGACGAGACGACGGCCGAGGTACGCGACGCCTTCATCCCAGCCGTGCATCGAGATCTGGGCACCGCTTCGCGGTTCGTTCTCACCTGCCGTACCGATGAGTTCGGGGAGACCGTCGGGCGGGGCGGCCGCGCTCTGACATCGGTCGTGGTCATGCGGCCCGAACCGCTCACCGCGACCGCCTCGGCGGAGTACCTGCGCGGGTGCCTCGAGGCCGGTCCGGCGCAGAAGTGGCAGGCGATCCTGGGGCGGCTCGAGGGGCCGGTGCCGCCCACCGGCGCTGCCGCGGCCCTGGCCACGGTCGTCTCCAAGCCGCTGGGCCTGTGGCTGATCCGCGCCGCCTACATCGCGCCCGGGACGGACCCGTCGCCGCTGGACGACGCCCGGTTCGCCGACCCGGCGGAACTCACCGCCCACCTCTTCGACCAGCTCGTGGCCGCCAGCATCGAGGCCCGGCCACCGGCGAACGATCCGCCGCAACCGTTCCGGCCGCGTCGACGCTACGATCCCGGGCAGGCCGAGGACTGGCTCACCTTCCTCGCGTACAACCTGAACCGGCGTGGCAGCCGCGAGTTCTACTGGGCCACCGACACGGCCGGGCTGACCCTGGCGCCCCGGTTCACCGAACCGGTCGCCGGCTTTCTCGACCGCGCCGCGCCGGTCGTGGCGAAGATGATCGACAGATACAACGGGTGGTCCTTGCGGATCCAGTTCCTCGTGCTGATCGTCCTGCCGGGGATCCTGATCGGTTCGCTGATCACGCTGGCCATCTCGTCCCTGCCGGGACTGCTCCTCGTGCTCCTGCTGGTCGCTGCCGGGGTGCTGGCAGCCCGGACCTTCGCCCTGTACGAAAAGGAATCCGAGCGCGGCGCCGCCGACTGGCAGTCGGTTCTGGACCAGCAGTGGTACCGGACCCGGCAGCTGTTCGAGCGCGTCGCACCGGGCGTGCTGTTCATGCTCGGCTACGCGGTCATGACCGGCGGCCTCACCGCCGTCGTCACCGAGCTCCTGTTGCGCAACGGCGCCGGGCCGCGGGCGGGCCTGGCCGTGGCGGCCGTCGTCGCCGTCCTGGCCGGGGCCGAATACTGGTTCTACTGGCGATTGCCACCCGGCTCCGAGCGAAAAGGCAAGCGCTGGTACGGCATCGCCCCAGGTTCCGGGATCCGAAGCGGTGTCTTCATCGGCTTCGTGATGGGTGCGATCGGTGCCGGCGGTCTCACCGTCGCACTCGACAGCACCGGCCTCACCGATTCGATCACCGCCCTCTGGTTCATTCTGGCGATCACCGTCCCGTTCAGTTGCGTGCTCTACGTGCTTGTCCGGGCGATAGCGGTGCCCGTCTGCTTCACCCTGACCGCCGGAATTCCCCTCCTGCTCGCCCGGCCTGCGGCGAGCGGCCGCGACGACTCACTCACGCTGTGGGATTCCGAGCAGCGCAAACAGGTGCTGCGCGCCTGCCGCCTCGCCGCTGTCACCGTGTTGCTGGCGGTGGCCGCCGGCGTCGTGTGCCGGATTCTGCGTGACCGGCCGGAAGTGGCCGCGCTGCACCGCGACGGTGTCGTGGCAGGGGTGACGGCACACCTGGCCCAGGTGGACCTGACCTGGCACGGCCAGTTGCGCTACGTGTTCGCCGTGGTGCTCGCCTGGCTCGTCACGATGGCGCGCCGGCGGGCGTACCGAACGCTGTTGAACTGGCTGGTCTGGTTCGCGGTCGCCGGGGTGGTGGTGTGGGTCTGGCCTGGGCAGCCGGCCGGCGACTACTTCCGCCTGCATCTCGGTGTCCGAGGCGGCGAGTTCACGTTCGACGCGACCGCGCGGCTCGCGGGCGGGGTGGCGGACGTGCGGGCGCAGCAGTCCGTCGATCTGGGAGCGGCGCTCACGAATACGCCGGTGCGTGTCATGTTCTTCATCTGGCTCTTCATGCTTGCGGTGGTCGCCGCCGACGCCTTCTTCGCCCGGATCGAGGAATTCCACTCGCGTGCCTGGTGGGTGGGCTGGCTCACCAGCCGAATGCAAGCCGCACGCGGCCGGTTGCCGCGTGACCTGGTGGTCTTTCTCGACGACGCGCACCGGCTCGGCCTGCTACGTGCCGTCGGCCCGGTCTATCAGTTCCGGCACGCCGACTTCCAGGACCATCTGGCCCGCCGGTTCACCGCGCCGACGGAACAGGCCTATCATCGACGGCCGTGACTGACGTACGGGGCTGGCCGAGGTATGGATGGAACCACTGGAAGGACCCGGAGGAGGTGCGGGCCCGGCTGGCGGCCGGAGCCGACCCGGACGCGGTGCTCGACGGTGACCTGAGGGTCCTGCACCAGGCGGCGGAGTGGGGCACCGCCGAGGCGGTCGCGGAACTGGCGGCGCGGGCCCGCGAGGTGGACGCCCTGCACGACGGGCGCTCCGCGCTGTGGATCGCTGTGCAGTCCGGCAACAACGAGGTCGCCCGCGCGCTGGCGGCGGCCGGCGCCGACCCGTGGCTGCCGATGATGGCGGGCTGGTCGCCGGGCCGGTTGAGCCTGGCCGGTCCTGCTCCGGATCTGTTTCCCGTCCCGCCCGGTCTCGCGGGCCGGCCGGTTGCGGCCCTGTCTGCGGCCGAGTCCGAGGCCGTGCGGGAGGCGAAGCGGCTGATCGAGGCGGTGGACGGCGACTACGACGACGGCTACAGCCTGTGCTGCGTCAGCGGCATCGACGCCGCCGAGGCGATCCGCCGGCTCGACGGCACGGTGATCGACTACGAGGAGCCGGAGGACCCGGACCTCGACGACGACAACCTGATCGTGGGCGTCACGGATGTGCCCGGCGGATGTGTGGTCATCCAGCGATACGGCTTCATCGCCAGCACACCCGACGTCTCCCGGCGGCTGTCGGCCGGCACGGTCTGCTACGCCATGTACGCCAACCCGAAGAGCGGCAATCAGGGCAGCATCATGCGCGACGGGGCCGTGGGCGGCTGGGACCTGCATCCCGGCGGCTTCTGGCCCGACGCGAACGCCTCTGCCGACGAGATCCTGCGCACGTTCCTGTTCCGGGGCGAGGCCGTGGCGTACTGCTGCTCCTTCGTGGGGCTGCGGCCGGCTGACGCGCGCGCGTTCATCGGCACACCCGACGTTTGGTTGGAACTCTCCCAGCGTGACTGGTGGAGCCTCACGTGATGGATCACCGGTCGCGGACGACGATGCCGAGGGTCTGGGCCAGGGCCGGCGCGGCCTCCGCGAGCTGGCCGCTGCTGATCACCGCGCCGCGCAGCGAGTCCCAGCCCTCGGCGACGTCCAGCTCACGGGCTCCGCGCAGGTCCAGCTTCTTGACGGTGCTCCGGCCGAACCGGGCCCGTCGCAACGCCGAGCCGGGGAAGCTGACGCCGATCAGCGTGGCGCCCCCGAAGTCGACCTCGGACAGGTCGCAGTCGCGGAACTCGACGTCCTGCAGCTTCGCCCCGCGCAGATTCAAGCTGTCGATCTTGCAGCCCTGCACGACGACCCGCCGCCAGGCCGCGCCGTAGGCCTGCACGCCCGCCAGGACGCCGTCCAGAATCGTGACGTTGAGCAGGCCCGACTCGGCCCAGCTGCCGCCGATCCAGCGAGACCGGGAGATCCACACATCGTCGAGCCAGACCCGCTCGAAGTTGCCGCCGGTGAACGTCACCGCGGTCATCGCACTCTCGGCGAAGCGGGCGCCGCCGGCCTGGGCGTTGTCGAGCTCGATGTCGTCCAGGTGCACCTCGGTGTGGTCGTCGCCGGGCTCCGGCTCGCCGGTGAACGGCTGCAGATACCGGGCGTACGGAAGCGAGGCAAGATCCTGAACCACTGGCATGTCGCGCACCCTAACCCGGCGGCGGGGCGGGGCCGTCGTCAGCTCGTACCGGAGTGGGGTTTGACCGCGAGGACCGGCCGGTCGGCGGTGAGCAGGATGCGCTGGGCCGTGCTGCCGAGGAAGAGCTTGCCGACCGGGCTGCGCTTGCGCAGCCCGATGACGATGACCGAGGCGTCCTCCTGGGCGGCGATGTGCAGCAGCTCGTCGGCGAGTTCGCCGGTGTGCGGGGTGGTGCGCAGGCGCAGCTCGACGCCGGCCCGTGCGGCGTGATGGGTGAGCTCGGTGAGTCGTCCCGGGTCGGCGGCCTCGACGCTGACCGGCGCGCCGCCGCGCGGTGAGTTCACCGCGAGGAGGTCCTCACCGCGGCGTTTCGCCTCCTCCAGGGCCGCGGTGAAGGCGGCCTCGCCTTCGGGGGTGGGCAGATATCCGACGAGCACGGTCATGCTGCGGGTTCCTTTTCCTCGGTCGGGGTGGTGCGGCGGCGGCGGAGCAGGGTCTGGGCGAGCGGGAACAGGGCGACCGCGATCAGCGCAGCCAGGAGGACGCCGGAGATGGGCCGGGTGAAGAAGCCGGTGGGGTCGCCGTCGAAGAGCAGCAGCGACCGGCGCAGCGAGGACTCCAGCAGGGTGCCGAGGACGAAGGCGAGGACCATCGGGCCGGGGTCGAAGCCGAGCTTCTTCATCAGGTAGCCGATGATGCCGAAGGCGATGACCAGCCCGATGTCGAAGACGCTGTTGTTGACCGTGTAGGCGCCGACCAGCGTGATCAGCACGGTGATCGGCGCGAGCACGGTGGCCCGCACCCGCAGGATGCGGACGAAGAGCCCGACCAGCGGAATGCTCATGATCAGCAACAGGATGTTGCCGATGTACATCGAGTTGACGACGCCCCAGAACAGCTCGGGGTTCTCGGTGACCAGTTGCGGGCCCGGGGTGACACCCTGGATGAGCAGGGCGCCGAAGATCACGGCCATGGTCGCGTTGGCGGGGATGCCGAGCGACAGCAGCGGGATGAACGACGAGGTGGCGGCCGCGTTGTTGGCGGTCTCCGGCGCGGCGACGCCCTCGATGGCGCCCTTGCCGAACCGTTCCGGGTGCTTGGAGCGCCGCTTCTCCAGCGCGTAAGCGGCCAGCGACGACAGCACCGCGCCGCCGCCGGGCAGGATGCCGAGCACGAAGCCGAGCACCGAGCCGCGGCCGATGGCGCCGCTCGACTGCTTGAGGTCGGCGCGGCTGGGCCAGACGTTGGTGACGGTGGCCGGGGCCTGCACCTTCCGGTGGCGCTCCTCCAGGTTGTAGAGGATCTCGCCGAGACCGAACAGGCCCATCGCGATCGGGACGAAGTCGAGGCCGTCGGCGAGGTTCAGGTTGCCGAAGGTGAAGCGCTCGGCGCTGGTGAACTCGTCGCGGCCGACGGTGGCCAGCAGCAGCCCGATCGCGGCGGCGGTGAGGGCGCGCAGCCGGCCGCCGCTGCTGATCGTGGCGACCAGCAGGATGCCGAGCAGGGCGAGCGCCGTGTACTCCGGTGGGCCGAAGTCGAGGGCGAAGTCGGCGACGAGCGGGGCGACGAAGGTGAGCGCGATGATCGCCAGGGTGCCGCCGACGAAGGAGCCGATGGCGGCGATGCCGAGGGCGGTGCCGGCTTTGCCCTGCCGGGCGAGTGCGTGCCCGTCGAAGACGGTGACCACCGACGACGCCTCACCGGGCAGGCGCAGCAGCACCGAGGTGATGGTCCCGCCGTACTGTGCGCCGTAGAAGATGCCGGCCAGCATGATGATCGCGGTGACCGGCTCGAGGCCGAACGTCACGGGCAGCAGGATGGCGATGGTGGCGGCGGGCCCGAGTCCGGGCAGGACGCCGATGAGCATGCCGATGACTACGCCGACGAGGCAGTAGAGCAGATTCGTCGGCTCGAGGACGACGGCGAAACCGTCGAGCACCGAGGACAACGGTCCTCCCGATGGATCAGAACAGGTGGGGGATGGTGACGTCGAGCGCGCCGACGAACAGGGCGTAGAAGACGACGACGATGGCGATGCTGGTGATGATCGACAGTCGCCAGGACTCGTGGCCGAGGAAGCGCAGCCAGACGAAGGCCAGCAGCAGCGTGGGGATCTCGAAGCCGATGGTCGCGATGACCGCGACATAGGCGATCATGCTGGCCACGGCGGCCACGACGAGCAGTCCACTGCGGGTGAATCGCTCCGCCTCGCCGGTGTCGCGGGCCCGGACCGCGAGGGCGAGCCCGAGGACGACCAGCGCACCACCGATGATCAGGGGCCAGGTGCCGGAGCCGGGCTCGGACGGGCTGCCCGCGCCGAGCGCGAAGGACCCGGCGATCGCCGCGCCGCCGAGGACGACCACGACGGCGGCGGCGATCAGGTTGGTGAGCGGCCCCGCGGGCGGCGGCCGCTCGTCGACCGGTTCGGTGCTCACTTGCCACCCATGTCGATGTTGTGTTTGGCGACCATGTCCTTGTACGTCTGCAGCGAGCCGTTCCACTGCTGGAGCAGGGTCGCGCCGTCCACCTCGTTGGGGGTGAGCAGCCGCTGGGTGTTGAAGTCCTTGTAGGCCTGCTCGCCGAACGACTTCTGGAACGCGGTGCGCAGCCGGTCGACGACCTCCTTCGGGGTGCCCTTCGGCGCCACGACGGCCCGGGACTGCTGGACCGGCACCTGGTAGCCGGCCTCGGTGGCGGTGGGCGTGTCCGGCATGTAGGTGGGGCGCTTCTCGGCGAACGTGACGATCGGGACCGCCTTGCCCGCCTCGATCTGCTCCTTGGCCTCGCCGAGCTGCACCGCCGCCACGTCGACCTGGCCGCCGAGGACCGCGGTCAGCGCCGGCGCCCCGCCGTTGAACGGCACCGCTGTGGCGTTCACGCCGGCCTGGGCGAAGAGCAGGCTGGAGGTGAGCTGGCTGCCGGTGCCGACGCCGGTCGTGGCGTACTTGATCGGTCGTTTCGCGGCGACGATGTCCTGGACGGTCTTGAAGCCGGTCTTCGGGTTGGCGATCAGCACGTAGTCGTCCTGCGAGATGCCGGTGACGACCTCGTAGTTGTTGATGTCGACGGCCTGGTCGGGCGCGACGGCGAGCGGCGTGATGTACGCGAGGGAACCCACGAAGACCATGATCGTGTAACCGTCGGGTTTCGCGGCGGCGAGTTCCTTGGCGGCGACCGCGCCGTTGGCTCCCGGCCGATTCTGCACAGTGATCGGCTGCTTGAGGTCGGCGCTCGCCGGGTCGGCCAGCGCCCGGCCGATGAGGTCGGTGCTGCCGCCGGCATCCTGCCCGATGAGCAGGGTGACAGCGCGTTCGGGATAGGCCGCGGCCGCCGAGCCGGAGTCGTCGGAATCAAGGTTGCCGCCACAGCCGGCCAGGGCGAGGACGGTCGCCAGGCCGAGGGCGGGGAGCTTTTTGTTCATGCGGTCTCCCGCTGTGAGGGGGGTCACTTGGTGCGGCGAGCCTATGACCCTGCTTTCATGCATGTCCAAGCCCATTACTGCATCGACTGATACCTTTTCGGTATGGCGTTCACCCTGGAGCAATTGCGTGGCTTCGTCGCCGTGGCCGAGGAGTTGCACTTCGGCCGTGCCGCAACCCGCTTGCGGATGACGCAGCCGCCGCTGAGCCGCCAGATCCAGAAGCTGGAGGCGGCCGTCGGAACGCACCTGCTGGACCGGGACAATCGGCGGGTCAGCCTGACCCCGGCCGGCGAGGCCTTCCTCGCTGACGCGCGCCGCATCCTGACGATCGCCGAGTCCGCCCCGGACCTGGCCCAGCGCGTCTCGTCCGGCTACTACGGGCTGGTCCGGCTCGCGTTCACCTCGGCCTCCACGTTCGGCATCCTCGGCCGGCTGCTCAACGAGTTGGAGCTGCGCCTGCCGGAGGTGCACATCGAGCTGTTCGAGATGGTCACCCGGGAGCAGGTAGCGGCGCTCGCCGCCAACGATCTCGACCTGGGCCTGGCCCGCCCGCCCTTCGACCCGGAGCTGTTCGAGTCCCGCCTGCTGCACCGGGAGGCCCTGCTCGTGGCCGTGCGTGACGATCACTGGCTGGCCGGTCTGGGCCGGCCGCTGGTCGCCGCCGATCTGGCCCGGGAGCCACTGATCTTCCACTCCCAGCAGAAGGCCCGGTACTTCTACGACCTGATCGTCAGCATGGTGGCGGTGGACCAGGGCAACGTGGTGCACGCCGTCAGCCAGGTGATGACCATGCTCTCGCTGGTCTCCGCCGGGCGTGGCGTGGCCTTCGTGCCCGCGTCGGCCACCCGGATCGGTGTTCCCCATGTCGCCTACCTGGAACTGCTCACGCCGATCGAGGAACCGGTCGAACTGCACCTGCTCTGGCCGCGCCAGTCGCGCAATCCAGCGCTGCCGCGGGTCCTCGCGGCTCTCGAACACATGATGCCGTGAAGGTATCAAGCAATGCTGAAACACTCTTGGACAGGCATCACCAACCGTTTCTACGGTGGCCGGGTGACCCAGATGCCCCCTGCCGACCTCGCCGCCCGGCTCGCCTCCGGGCTGCTGTCGTTCCCCGTGACCCACTTCGACGACGAGCTGAACTTCGATGAGGCCCGCTACCGCGAGCACCTGGCCTGGCAGGCGAGTTTCGGCGTCGCCGGGCTGTTCGCCGCCGGCGGCACCGGCGAGGGCTTCAGCCTGACCACCCCCGAGATCGACACCGTGGTGCGCACGGCGGTCGCCGAGGTCGGCGACCGGGTGCCGGTCGTCGCCCCGGCCACCGGCGGCACCGCCCAGGCGGTCGAGCAGGCCCGCGCCGCCGAGCAGGCCGGCGCCGCCGGGATCCTGCTGCTCCCGCCCTATCTCACCGAGGCCAGCCAGGCCGGCCTGATCGCGCACGTCGACGCGGTCTGCCGGGCCACCGGCCTCGGCGTCATCGTCTACAGCCGGGCCAACGCCGTCCTCGAGGACGTGACCGTGGCCGAGCTCGCCGACCGCAACCCCACCTTGATCGGCCTCAAGGACGGCGTCGGCGACATCGAGCGGATGACCCGCACCTACGCGAAGGTCGGCGACCGGCTGATCTACGTGGGCGGCCTGCCCACCGCCGAGACGTTCGCCCTGCCGCTGCTGCAGCTCGGGGTCAGTACCTACTCGTCGGCGCTCTACAACTTCCTGCCCGAGTTCGCGCTGCGCTTCTACGCCGCCGTCCGCGCCCAGGACCGCACCGCGGTCTACGGCATGCTCAACGACTTCGTCATTCCCTATCTCGACATTCGCGACCGCTCCCGCGGTTACGCCGTCTCCATCATCAAGGCCGGCCTCGACGCGGTCGGCCGCAACGGCGGCCGGGTGCGGCCCCCGCTGACCGAGCTCAGCGCCGACGAGCGCGCCACCCTCACCGCGCTGATCGACAAGGTCCGGTCATGACGCCCACCGTCGAGCGGGTCGAGGTCGTGCCGGTCGCCGGTCACGACAGCATGCTGCTCAACCTCAGCGGCGCGCACGGCCCGTTCTTCACCCGGACGGTCGTGGTCCTGACCGACAGCACCGGCAACGTCGGGGTGGGGGAGGTGCCCGGAGGCGACGCCATCCGCCGCACCCTCGAGACCGCCGGCGAGGCACTGATCGGCAAGCCGATCTCCCGTTACGCCTCGCTGCTGCGCAGCATCGCCGCCGCGCACGCCCACCTCGATGCCGCAGGCAGAGGACAGCAGACGTACGACCTGCGCGTCACGATCCACGCGGTGACCGCCCTGGAGTCCGCGCTCCTCGACCTGCTCGGCCAGCACCTCGGGGTGCCGGTCGCCGAGTTGCTCGGTGAGGGTCAGCAGCGCGACAGCGTCCCCATGCTGGGCTACCTGTTCTACATCGGCGACCGCTCGCGCACCGACCTGCCCTACGTCGCCGAGAAGGACCCGGCCGACGACTGGGAGCGACTGCGCCGCGAGCCGGCCCTCACCCCCGCCGCGATCGTCGCGCTGGCCGAGGCCGCCCAGGCTCGATACGGGTTCACCGACTTCAAGCTCAAGGGCGGCGTCTTCTCCGCCGAGGAGGAGATCGAGGCGGTCCGCGCTCTCGCCGCCCGCTTCCCGCAGGCCCGGATCACCCTCGACCCCAACGGCGGCTGGCTGCTCGCCGACGCCGTGCGCGTCTGCCGCGACCTGGGCGGCGTGCTGGCCTACGCGGAGGACCCGGTCGGCGCGGAAGGCGACATGTCCGGGCGCGAGACGATGGCCGAGTTCCGGCGCGCGACCGGTCTGCGCACCGCCACCAACATGATCGCCACCGACTGGCGGCAGATGGCCCACGCGGTGCGCTCGCACGCCGTCGACATCCCGCTCGCCGATCCGCACTTCTGGACCATGCGTGGCTCGGTCCGGGTCGCCCAGCTGTGCCACGACTTCGGGCTGACCTGGGGCTCGCACTCCAACAATCACTTCGACATCTCGCTGGCCATGTTCACCCACGTCGGCGCGGCCGCGCCGGGCGAGATCACGGCCCTCGACACGCACTGGATCTGGCAGGACGGCCAGCGCCTGACCCGCGACCCGCTGCGCATCCGCGACGGCCGGATCACGGTGCCGACCGCACCCGGTCTCGGCATCGAGCTCGACCGTGCGGCGCTCGCCGCCGCGCACGAGCTCTACCTCGAACACGGCCTCGGCGCGCGCGACGACACCGCCGCCATGCAATTCCTGGTTCCCGGCTGGCGCTTCGACCCCAAGCGCCCCTGTTTGGTGCGGTGATCACAGTGTCCGATCGCATTACCGAAGTCACCCTCTCCTCCGTCACCCTGCCGCTGAAGAACGCGATCAGCGACGCCAAGGTCCTCACCGGGCGGCAGCGCCCGATGACCGAGGTCGCCTTCCTGTTCGCCGAGATCCGGACCGAGCAGGGCCACGAGGGCGTCGGGTTCAGCTACAGCAAGCGCGCCGGCGGCCCGGCCCAGTTCGCGCACGCCCGTGAGGTCGCCCCGGAACTCATCGGCGAGGACCCCAGCGACATCGCCCGGCTCTGGACCAAGCTCGTCTGGGCCGGCGCGTCCGTCGGGCGCAGCGGCGCCGGCACGCAAGCCATCGCCGCGATCGACGTCGCGCTCTGGGACCTGAAGGCGAAACGGGCCGGGCTGCCCCTGGCGAAACTGCTCGGCGCCCACCGCGACGCGGTCCGCTGCTACGACACCTCCGGCGGTTTCCTGCACGAGCCGATCGAGCAGATCACCGCGAACGCCACCGCCTCCCTGGAAGCGGGCATCGGCGGTATCAAGATCAAGGTGGGCCATCCGTCAGCCGCGGTCGACCTGGCCCGGGTGCGGGCCGTCCGCGAGCACATCGGCGACGAGGTGCCGCTCATGGTCGACGCCAACCAGCAGTGGGACCGCCCCACCGCGCAGCGGGTCGGGCGGGCACTGGAGGAGTTCGGCCTGGTCTGGATCGAGGAGCCGCTCGACGCGTACGACGCGGAGGGTCACGCGGCGTTGGCCCGCAGCCTGGACACGGCGATCGCGTCGGGGGAGATGCTCACCAGCGTCGCCGAGCACTGCCGGCTGATCGACAACGACGCGGTCGACATCATCCAGCCGGACGCGCCGCGTATCGGCGGGATCACCCAGTTCCTGCGCCTGGCCACGCTCGCCGAGCACCGCAACCTGATCCTCGCGCCGCACTTCGCCATGGAGATCCACGTGCACCTGGCGGCGGCGTACCCGCACGAGCCGTGGGTGGAGCACTTCGACTGGCTGCATCCGCTCTTCAACGAGAGGCTGGAGATCCGTGACGGGCGCATCCACCTCTCGTCCCGGCCCGGTCTCGGGGTGACCCTCAGCGACCGGGTTCGCGAATGGACCGTCGACCGCGCCGACATCGGAGGCTCACAGTGACCGGAGTTCCCAGCATCGACCCGCGCAGCGGCGAGACCGTCGAGATCGTGGCGCAGGAGACCACCACCGCTGAGGTGGACCAGCTCTGCCAGGCCGCCCTCACCGCCGCCGCACCTCTCGAAGACCTCGGCCGCGACGGCCGGGCCGCCCTGCTCATTTCCCTGGCTGACGCCCTGGAGGACGCCCGCGAGCAGGTCGTGGCGATCGCCGACCGAGAGACCGGCCTCGGCGCCACCCGGCTCAACGGTGAGCTCACCCGGACCACCTATCAGCTGCGGCTCTTCGCCTCGGTGCTGACCGACGGCGGCTATCTGGAAGCCACCGTCGACCACGCCGGCGACACCCCGATGGGCCCACGGCCGGACCTGCGGCGGATGCTCGTGCCGATCGGCCCGGTCGCCGTCTTCGGCGCGAGCAACTTCCCGCTCGCCTTCTCCGTCCCCGGCGGCGACACCGCCTCCGCGCTCGCCGCCGGCTGCCCCGTCGTGGTCAAGGCCCACGGCTCACACCCGGCCACCTCGCAGCTGGTCTTCGACGTGCTCGTGGAAGCCGCCCGCAAGGCCGGCGCCCCCGACGGCACGCTCGGCATCGTCCACGGCCAGCAGGCCGGCGCCGACCTCGTCGCCCACCCCGCGATCCGCGCCGTCGGCTTCACCGGCTCCACCGCCGGCGCCCGCGCCCTCCTCACGATCATCGAGCAGCGCCCCGACCCGATCCCGTTCTTCGGCGAACTGAGCAGCCTCAACCCGGTGGTCGTCACACCCGCCGCGGCCGCCCAGCGCGCAGCCCAGATCGGCGCTGACTTCGCCGCGTCGTTCACCCTCGGCGCCGGCCAGTTCTGCACCAAGCCCGGCCTCGCCTTCGTCCCCACCGGCCCCGACGGCGACGCCCTGGTCGAGGCCGCCCAGCGGGCCATCAGCGCGGCCGAGCCGATGGTCCTGCTCAACGCAGGTATCGCCGCCTCCTACCAGCGCGGCACCGCCACCCTGAGCGGCACCCCCGGTCTGACCCCCACTGCCTCCGCCGGTCAGTCCGCCCCGACCGGCCCGCCCGCCTCGGCCGATCTGCCAGCGTCGGTTGGTCAGGCTGCCGCCCGCAGCGCGAGCGGCGGGTCGGCACCGGGTGAGGCGGTGAGCGCCGGTAGCAATGTCCAGGCTGTCTCGGCAGGTGAGCCGGCGCCGGGAGCGCTCGCTGGTGGTGGAACCGGCTATTTCGGCACGCCGACGCTGCTCACCGCAACCGCTGCCGACCTGCCTCGCGAAGCCACTGAGGAATGCTTCGGCCCGGTTGCCGTCATCGCACGTTATGACGGCGAAGCGGATCTGTTCGCCGCCCTCGCCACTCTGCCGTCGTCGCTTACCGCGACCGTGCAGCGCGGCCCGGGCGAGACCGCGCTTCCTTCCGAGCTCACCCGACGGCTGCGTCCACATGCCGGCCGGATCATCTACGACGGCTACCCGACCGGCGTAGCCGTCTCCTGGGCCCAGCATCACGGCGGTCCGTGGCCGGCGACCAACACCCAGCACACCTCGGTCGGCACCTCCGCGATCCGCCGCTTCCTGCGCCCGGTGACCTGGCAGAACGCCCCCGCCGACCTGCTGCCCGAAGAGCTGCGTGACGAATTCGACAGCATCCCGCGCCGCGTCGACGGCCGGTTCCGTCCGATACCGTGACACCGCGTGGATGCTGATCACGCCGTCCTGCTCGTCCTCGGTGGCGTCGGCTCCGGCCTGACCGGTTCCATGGCCGGGCTCGCCTCCCTCGTCAGCTACCCGGTCCTGCTCGCCGTCGGCATCCCGCCCGTGGCCGCGAACGTGACCAACACCGTGGCGCTACTCTCCAGCGCGGCGGGAGCCGCCGCCGGCTCCCGCCGCGAGCTCCGCGGCCAGGGCCACCGCATCCTGCGCCAGGGCGCGCTGGCCGCCGCGGGCGGCATCGCCGGGGCGGTCCTGCTGATGAGCACCCCCTCCTCCGCATTCGAACGTGTCGTCCCCTGGCTGATCGCCCTGTCCGCGCTGGCGCTACTGCTGCGCGAACCGCTACGAGCCTGGTACGCCAAACCCGGATTCCGCCCACCCTTGAGCCTGGCCGTCTTCCTGATCGCCATCTACGGCGGCTACTTCGGAGCCGCCGCCGGCGTGCTCCTGCTGGCCGCCATGTCCCTGGCCGCCGTCGAACCGCTGGCCGTGACCAACGCCGTGAAAAGCGTCGTCCTGGGCGCCGCCAATCTCGCCGCAGCGATCCTCTACGCCTTGATCGCCCCGGTGAACTGGACCGCAGCGGCCCTCTTGGCCGCCGGCTGCCTGCTCGGCAGCTGGCTCGGCCCAGCCGTCGTCCGCCGAACCCCGGAACGCCCACTGCGCGTGGCGATCGCGCTGGCCGCCCTCTCCCTGGCTGTCTACCTCTGGCAGGACAGCGGCAGCCCACACCCACCCGGCGCCTGACCCGCACCTACGCGACGCCCAGCTCGCGCTCCAGCGACACATGCGAGCGGCCCGCTCCCGGTGGCGCGGTCTGTTCTTGTAGACGTGAAGCTCACGCCTCGGCTAGCGCCTGCTAGCCGCGTGCCGCGTGCCGCGTGCCGCGTGCCGTGTGCCGCGTGCCGTGTGCCGCGTGCCGTGTGCCGCGTGCCGCGTGCCGCGTGCCGCGTGCCGCGTGCCGCGTGAAAGGCTCGCACGTCCCATAACCGCGCGCCGTCTTGAAGGCGCGCACGTCCCATGGTCTGCGGGCCGTTTCGCGGGCTCGCATGTCCTGCGGTCCGCGGGCCGTTTCGCGGGCTCGCACGTCTTGCGGTCCGCGGCCGCTTCGCAGGCCCGCACGTCCCATGGCCCGCGCTCGCAAGCCGCGAGAGCTCACCCGTGTGCACCTGGCTCGCGCTGACGCGCCGGGCGGACCGGAACCGAGCAGGCCGGTCAGTCGAAGCGGACGGTGAGCCGGTCGACCTGCGCAGCTCGGTGGTGAAGCGTCAACGTGCCGGTGCCGCCGCGGGACCACTCGAAGGTGACCAGGTCGGTGTCGCCGTCGGAGCGGATGTCGATTATCTGGATGGCGTCGTTCGGTGGGTCGGCGGCGTAGGCATCGGCGATGGCCTCGCGGCCACGGAACGGCCCGACCGGCGGGCCGATGAAGGTCATGACTGCGCGGGGATGCAGGGCGGCGATGAACGCCGACCAATCCCCGCTGGTCACCGCCGCGTTGAAGCGCTCCACGTGGGCGCGCGCTGCTGCCTCCGTCATGGCGGTCACCGTACGCGCGGGGTATGACATTCACTGTGGCGCGAGCATTGCTGATCACCGGCACGGTTGGGGCGGGGAAGACGTCGGTTGCGGAAGCGGTCGGGGATCTGCTGAGCGGGCAGGGGACGCCGCATGCGGTGATCGATCTGGACTGGCTGCGCCGTTGCTGGCCGGCGCCGGCCGGTGACCCCTTCAACAACGCGATCACGTTGCGGAACCTACGGGCGGTCGGCGCGAACTTCGTCGCGGCCGGCGCGCGGCGCCTGGTCCTGGCCGGAGTGATCGAGAGCAGAGCGGAACGGGACGCCCACCAGGAGGTACTGGGCGTCCCGCTCGTGGTCTGCCGCCTGCACGTCGATCTGTCTGTGGTTCGTGATCGTCTACGGCGGCGTAACCCTTCCGAGCCGTGGTTCCTCGACCGGGCAGCGGCGCTCGATCAGATCCTGCGCCGGGAGAAAGTCGAGGACACGGTGATCGACGCCTCGACCGGGTCAGTGTCAGAGGTGGCCACGGCTGTGTGCGAGGCGATCGGCTGGTAGCGACCGGGCGCGGGCTGAACCCGCGCCCGGCCACTGCGTATGGCTGCTGCGCCGGACCTCGGGCCCGGCTGCTGCGACCGCCGACCCGCTATGAGCCAGCCCGGACGATCTGGTTCGGCGCGGATCGAAACTACCTGCCCACGGCTGCGGTGCCCGGGCTCGATATCACGGGCGGGCGCAGGTCAGCGTCGGCGTTCCGGCGCTGCCGGAACCGATGAAGCCGAACGTCGTGGTGCCGTCCGCCGGGAGGGTGCCGTTCCAGGCCGCGTTGCGTACGGTCACGGTTGATCCTGACGTGGTGAGCGTGCCGCCCCAGACCTGGTTGATGGACTGGCCGGAGCCGAGCGTCCACGAGACGGCCCACCCGGCGGTGTTGCTGCCGCCGGCCTTCACGGTCACCTCACCCTGGAAACCGCCCTGCCACGAGCTGGTGGTGCGGTAGGTCGCGGCGCAGTAGCCGCCCACCACCGGGCCTGACGGGGACGGGGACGAGGACGGTGAGGAAGACGGGGAGGAGGAAGGGGACGACGAGGGCGACGAGGGCGGCGCGGAGGACGGCGGGTTGGTGGCCGAGCTGGCGAGGCTGTAGGCCAGGTCCGGCTGGAAGGAGCCGGCCGTGTACCGGCAGCCGTCGGCCTCGCCGGGGGGCTTCACCCACAGCAGACCGTCGATGTTGGCGTCGCCGGTGTTGACCGTCGGGTACTGGCCGATGCGCCGGTCCGTGTTGTCGTCACCGCACCAGTCGCCGCTGGCGCCGCCGTTGCGGCTGGTGTCGATGATCTGCCGCTTGCCGGTGACGCCCTGGCTGTTGAGCGCGTTGATGATCGAGCGGCCGAAGCTGCTTTCGGCCGAGGTGGAGTTGTAGTTGGAGACGTTGCTGTAGAAGCCGTCGGCGTCGGCGATGCCGGCCGCCACCAGACGGGAGGCCTGTTCGGAGGCGCTGTTCCACGTGGAGTGGCCGGCGTCCAGATAGACCTTGGCGTTGGGGTTGGCGGCCTTCAGCGTCTGCGTGGCGGTTCGCAGCGCCTGGTTGCGGGCCGCGATCTCGCTGCTGTTCAAGCAGGTCAGCAGGGCGATCGAGTCGGGTTCCATGAGCAGGATGACGGTACGGCTGCCGAGCGACTGGGCGATCCGGCTGATCCACTGCTGGTACTGGTTCAGGTCGGGCGCGCCGCCGGAGCTGGCGCCGCCGCAGTCGCGGTTGGTGATGCCGTAAACGGTCAGCGCCGGGATCTGGCCTGCGGCGTTGGCGGCGCCGACATAGGTGGAGACCTCGCTGCCGACGGTGGAGAGGTTGAACGACGAGAGCCAGCGCGAGGCCGGCTGGCTGGCGATCCGGTCGCGGATCACCGCGGCGCGCGAGTCGTTCGGGTTGGACTGCAGCCAGCGGGCTACCGGGGTGTCGGGGTCACGGTAGAGGGTTCCGGAGATGGTGCCGGCGGAGGCGGAGCCGGCCGCGAACCAGATGCCGGCGGCGGCCACAGTGGCGCAGGCCGCTGTGGCCGCCAAGGCTTTGATCGGGGAACGGGTAGGGGACATGGGCTTCTCCTGGGGACGGGGTGAACCGAGCACGGGACGGGGTGGGCCCAGCCCGGGACGGGGCAAGCCGAGCGCGGGACGGGAGGCTACTGTTGGGAGCGCTCCCAGAAGAAGTTAATCGCATCGATGTCTGAGGGCAACTTTTCCGAAACTATCGGCCGGGCTCAGACCACGTGCCCGCGGACAACCAGGGCGGCGTGGCGGCTCGCGCGGCCCGACCAGTACACGTGGCCGGCCTGGGCGTACAGATCGGCGGCGGCCTGGAAGTGGCGGCCGGCGGCTTCGGAGGAGCCGCCTGCGAGGGCGGCGCTGCCGGCGGCGGACTCGGCCATGGCTTGCCAGGCGGCACCCTTGAGGTCGGCGGCGATCATGGCGGCCGAGGTGGCATGGGCGTGGGCCTGGTCGGCGTCGCCGAGCGCGGCGTACGCCTCGGCAGCCATGGGGTGCAGCAGCGCGCCGCAGGACGGGCAGTCGCCGTGCCGGGCGGCGGCGGCCGCGGCGGCGCGAACCGAACGGACGGCGATCTCCGGCTCGCCGAGTTCGAGGCGAGCGAACGCCGCGGTGGCGTGGATCCGGGTCCACAGGTGCCGAGGCGCCGGGGACGCGGCGGCGATTGCCGACGCCCGCCGAAGAGCCGGGCCGACCTCGTCGAAGCGGCGCCGGCAGACAGCTAGTTCGGCCAGCCGCTGCCAGGGCACCGCACCCGAAGTCGTGCCGAGAGCAGCACGGCGAGCAGAGCCGGATGCGCCGCCCTGGGCGGGCGAAGCCGAGGGAGCAAGGCCGGTTGCGCTGCCCTGCGGTGGGTGCCCAGGCGAAGGCGAGAAAGCGGAGCCGGCCGCGCAGCCCTGCGCGGGCGAACCAGAGTAGGCAGAGCCGGAAACGTCACCCTGGACGGACGAACCCGAGCCCACGCCCCCTGCCCCCTCCTCCCAGGGAGCGCCCCCACCCACAGTGCTCGACGCACCCTCCCCACAACTGAGCACGTCGTGCTGGACAGTGCTCTGCACCAGCGCCTGCTCCGCCTCCTCGAACCGCCCCCGCAACAACAGCGACTCCCCGAGCAGACACCACGCGAAGGCCTGCCCCCGCACCACCCCGCCCTCCACTGCCCGGGCAAGAACCCCACGCGCGAACTCCTCGACATCCCCGGCATGCAGCTCCCGCAGACCGACGCACTGATGACGGTCGAACGCGCCGACGAACACCGCACTGTCGATCCCGGCCCGCCCCAGGTCGCTCTCCAGGGCACCGCGCCAGCCGCCGCGCAGATACGCCAGATGCACCAGCGTCTCCTCCGCCGCAGCCTGGTCGGCGGCGGTGCCGTACATGGCGGTGTGCGCCCGGGCGACCTCGGCGAGCGCCAGCGCGGTGTCGACCTCGCCCCGGGCGGTCGCCTGTGCCGCGCGCAGGACCAGGATGCGGGCCTGCTCGGCCGGGTCGGTGGTCAGTTCCTCGGCCAGGTGCAGGTGGCGCTCGGCCCGCTCCCCGTCATGGCCGGCCAGGTGGGCGGCGGCGGTCGCACGATGCCGCCGGGCCACCTCGGGCGCGGGGGCGGGCAGGTCCAGACCGGACTGGTACGCCGCAATGGCGTGCACCGTGTCCCCGGCCGCCAGCCGCTGATCGCCGACGTCTTCCCAGAGGGCCGCCGACAAGCGCGGATGCTGCCGGGCGCGCAGGTCGGCATGCAGATCCCGAACCTCGTCCGCGGGCGCCGGCATCGCACGATAGGCCTGCACCGCGTCATCGCGGCGCCCGGCCAGGGTGAGCACCCGCAGCAGGCGCACCTGCGCCGCGGCCGACCGCGGTTCCGCGATCAGGTGCGACCTGGCCACGCGGGCCGCCTCGTCAAGGCGGCCCGCGGCTTCCAGCAGGCCGGCGAACTCCTCCAGCACGGCGATGTGGTCACGCTGGAGGTCGGCCCGGTGCGGCTCCAGCCATTCGTCGGCGTCGTCCGGGAGCAGGGCGCCCCGGTAGAGCGCGAGCGCTTCGGCGTACGCATCAGGGTTGCGCGCCCGGCGTGCCCGCGCGACGGCCGACCGGTAGGCGACGACGTCAATCCAGACGCGATCGGCCGGCAGGCCGATCATGTCGCCGACCGATTCCACCGGGACCACGTCGTAACGCCCCGCATACGTCCGGCGGACCAGCTGGACGGTCTTGCGCAGGTTGGCCGCCGCCGCTTTCGGGGTGACGCCGGGCCACAGCGTGGCGGCGAGCAGATCCCGCCGGATCCGGTGGCGCGGGGCGAGGCAGAGGAGCTTGACCAGCGAGGCGGTCCGGCGGCGGGCCCACGTCTCGTCGGGGACGACGGTCTCGCCGAATGTCACCCGGAACCGGCCCAGCAGCTCCAGCCGAACCACTTCGACCTCCCCGGCGGTCTCGTGCGAACGGGCGCGGCGCGCCGCACCTCACGATGCCAGCCGCGCTGCCCGCGACGACTGTCGGAATAGGGACAGCCGTCTATCGCAACCCTTTCGTCACTTCCGCGAACGAGCCGGGCACACGCTTCGGGAAGCCACAGCTTGCACGTCGCGGTGGTCCGCCGCGCCGTCCCGCTCCGGCAGACCTGATCTCGATCTCTGACCTCGGTCAGCCGGTGGCCCGCAGCCGGGAGGCGGCAGCCGCCAGTTTCTCGGCCGTGGCCGGGCTGATCCGGGAGCCGCCGGCCAGCAGCAGTTTGTCCAGGTCCTTGCAGCCGCTGACCAGGCAGTCCTTCGGCAGGCCGTGCACGCTGATCACGCCGCTGCCGTCGAAGGCCACCACCGGGTCGACGCGGACCGTCTGGCCGGCCGCGGCGGAGAGCACCTGGCTCGCCTGGCGGGCGGTCCGGCGGGCCTCCGGCAGGTACGGCGGGCGCTTGTTGTCCACCTGCACGATGTCGCCGGACAGTGCCACCCGGTGCCAGCCGTGGTCGACGATCAGCACCGCGTAGACGCCGCCGGGGCCGAAGGCCAGGAACCGTTCCCGCACGTCGTACTCGGTGCCGGCCCAGGCGAAACCGGGCAGCGGCCAGTCGACCAGATGCCATGCCGGGCCGAGCCGCAGGTGCATCGCGGCGGCGGCGTGCTTGCGGCGGGCGGCCCGCTCGGCGCGGCGGCGGCGCGCCCACTCCGCCGGCGTCGGCCGCAGCGCCGGCATCCGCTCGGTCGCGGCCTCCGCGGCGCTGCGCACCTTGTGCACCGGCGGCCCGGCTTTGCCGTGGTAGCCGACCTCACGCAGCAGTTCGCGCAGCTCCTCGGCGGCGTGCACGGCCTCGGCGGCGGGGTCGTTCGCGAGCCGGTTCAGCAGTTGCGCCACGCGGCGGTTGGTCTTGCCGTCGAGCTCGTCCGTCATCCTGTCACCTCCAGCCTCCCATGTAACCGCAGCGGGGCCACCGCACTCGCGGACCCCCGGTACGGGTGATGCGGGCGCTGCCCGGTGGCGCTTGGGGTGCCGTTCGGTTTCCGGGGTGTTCAAGCAGGTCATGGCACTTTAGGTTTCTCGGCATGACGAACGAGAACCTCGCTTACGCCCCGGTCGCCGCTGCTCCGGCCGGTGTTCACCTCGACGAGATGATGGCGCGGGTGGGTGTCGACGGCCTGGCCGCCGCGTTCGCCGAGCCCGCCCTGCTGGCCCGCATCGACCAGCACGCCGCGGCGGTCCGGGAGTCGCTGCGCGGCGCCGGCCGGGCGGTCGACGCCGCCGGCCTGACCGCGTTCGCCCGGTCGGTCACCG
>NZ_JBEZZB010000062.1:0-54248 GCF_040638955.1 Actinoplanes sp. NPDC024001 | reverse complement strand
GGCCTGCTCCGCCAGCGCGATCACCGTGCGACAGGCCTGCTCGGCGGCGACCGCGTCACCGGCGTTGTCCGCCTGCGCCCGCGCGGCGAGAACCCGGATCAGCAGCGCCGGATCGTCACTGCGCCGTGCCGCCTCCTCCGCGCGGTGCAGGTGTCGTTCCCGCTCGACGCGGTCGTCGGCCAGGCCGGCGTGCACCAGCGACGCACCGGCCAGCTCGGCGGGCGTGACGTCCGCGCCGCAGGCCCGCCGGTCGAGCAGGGTGAGCAGCTCCCGGCCCTCGCGGGCACCGCCGTGCTCACGCCACCACGGGTCCAGCGCCCCGGCCAGGCGCAGCCCGGCCCGGACGTCACCGCCGGTCGCGGCCCAGCGCAGGGCGGCCTGCCACTCCGGCACCCACGGGCTCAGGTCGGTCAGCGAGACCGTGCGCACCTGCCCGTCGGTGTCCACCGTGACACTGTCCAGCATCTCCAGCGACCAGCTCAGATGCCGGTCGCGGACGGCCGGCTCGTCCCCGGCGGCGGCGAGCTGGCGCAACGCGTACGCCCGTACCTGCTCGGAGAGCCGGTAGCGCGGCCCCGGCACCACCTCGACCAGGGATTTGTCGGCGAGCTCGGAGAGCGCGCCGAGCGCGCCGGCGCCGTACCCCTCGACCGTCGCGAGATCGACCGGGCCGGCGAAGACGGCCATCCGGCGCAGCAGGCCGGCGGCCGGCGTGCCGAGCGTCCGGTAGGACCAGGCCAGGTTGTTGGCGAGGCTGGCGTGCCGCCCCTCACCGGCCGCGTCGTTGTCCAGCGCGCGCAGCGGGTCGTCCAGTCGCCGGGCCAGCTGTTCGGCGGGCAGCAGCCGCAGCCGTGCCGCGGCCAGCTCGATCGCCAGCGGCGACCCCTCCAGCCGGGCCGCCAGGCAGGCCAGCTGCGCCTCACCCTCACCGAACCGGCCGCCCTGCGCGGCCGCGGCACGATCACGCAGCAACGCGAACGCGTCCGCCGGCGCTAGCGGCGGAATCCGCCACACGGTCTCGCCGCCCAGACCCAGCGGGGCCCGGCCGGTGGTCACCACGTCGAGCCGCCGGCACCGGCTGAGCAGGCGGTGCGCCAGGGTCGCGGTGAGCGCCGGCGCCGCGTCGCAGGTCTGCAACAGCACCAGCATGCGCCGCTCGGCGCACTGCTCGACCAGAGTGTCGATCATCGGCCGGCCCGGTTCCGGCCGCAGGCCGAGAGCCGCGGCCAGGGCGGTGGGCAGGCCGTTCGCCGCGGTCGCGGCATCGATCGTCCAAACCCCGTCGGGGTACGCGGGAAGCAGCCGCTCGGCCACCGCGAGAGTGAGCCGGGTCTTGCCGGCCCCGCCCGGGCCGACCACCGAGACCAGCCGGTTGTGGCTGATCAACTCGGCCAGCTCGGCGGACTCGGCGCGGCGCCCGACGAAAGCGCTGTGCTCGGCGGGCAGGTTGTGCCGCGGCGCCTCGGCGGTCCGCGGCCGGGGGAAGTCCCGGTCCAGACCCGGCGCGATGACCTGGAAGATCCGCTCGGCGTCGTCGAAGCCGCGCAGCCGGAAGGTGCCCAGGTCGAGCAGGTCCACGGTGGCCAGCGTGCCGGCCGCCGGTCCGCCGCCGGTGGTGGCGTAGGTGGCGGTCACGGCCAGCGCGGTCGCCTCGGAGCAGAGCACCTGACCGCCGTGCGCCGCGGCGGAGACGCGGGCGGCGCGATGCACCTCGGCGCTCGCGTACTCCCGGCCGACCGGGGTGGCCCGGCCGGTGTGCAGTCCCATCCGGACCCGCGGCACGGCGTCACCGTGTGGCCAGTCGTGTGCGGACAGTCGCCGCTGCGCTTCGACGCATGCCGCGACGGCGGCGTCGGCATGCGCGAACGCCACGAAAAAGGAGTCACCCTCAGTTAGTAGCTCGACACCATCGAAGTCTCTGAGCACAGCGCGTAGCACCGAACGATGCGCACCGAGAACTTCCCGGTACTCTTCGCCGAGCATCCGGGCCAGCCGTGTCGAGCCCTCAATGTCGGTGAACATAAAGGTCACCAGACCGCTAGGTAGCTCGCTCCGTCCGGACACGGTGGAACCTCCGCCCCCTTTGTGGAAGTCGCGCCTCATGCTGCCGTATCTCTGTGTCACCGCCCATCGTAGGAACGGACGGTAATCATGTTCCCGCCACGACCGACCCCGTACGGAGGACAAAGTGATCGCGGGATCGACGGCGGCATACGGGACTACGCGTCTCGTAACGAAAGAGATCGAACGCGGAAACGCCGCTCTCGGCCAAAACCGTCAGGCCGTTCGGGTGTACCCGTACGAGTCACCGGAGGGACACGAGCCGCAAGCAATGCCTCACCGGCCGAAGTCGACGGACGGGAAACGCCGCGCGGCCACTGTCCTCCAGCCGCGCGGCGTGTCATCTCAGCAGCCGCAGGCGCCGCCACAGCATCCGCCGCCGCCACCACCCGCCGGCGCGGACGGGGCGCCACCGCCCCGGCCGGTGACGGCGACAGTGGACAGCAGCTTGACCGTGTCGTCGTGGCCCTGCGGGCAGGCTGCCGGGGCGGCGGCCTCACGCATCGGACGGCTGACCTCGAAGGTGGCGCCGCAGGCGCGGCACCGGTACTCATAACGCGGCATCCGACCAGCGTAGGGCCCCTGCGGGCAGTGGCGCACCGGGAGTTGTCCACAGGGCCTGAGCGACCTCCCCAGGGGGTGACATCGACGGGTAGGGTCGATGCCGTGGCGGAGGCGCGGAAGAACCCAGCAGAGCGACCGGAGCTGCGCTCCGCGGCACCGCATCAGGGCGGGCCGCTCGGGAGTTCCGGCGCGGCGCCCGGTGGTGGCCGGGCGGCCGAGTCTGAGCCGGCGGCTCCGCAGCCGCCTCGGTCGGTGACGCCGCCGGCCGATCCGGTCGGCGCTGACAAATCAGACAAAGCCAGGGATGCTGCCGGGCCGGCAGTCGGCGATGCTCCTAAGGCCGGCGACGCTGCGAAGGGCGACGACGCTGCGAAGGGCGACGACGGCTCGAAGGGTGGCGACGCCGCGAAGGTGGAGGACGCCAAGAAGGCCGGCGATGCCGCCAAGGCCGGCGACGCCACGAAGGTGGAGGACCCCACCAAGGTGGGCGCCGCGGTGAAGGTGGGCGACGCTGAGAAGGCGCTCACCATGAACGCGGGTCCCGTGGCGAAGGGCCGCAACCCCCGCCCGATGGCGGCTGCCGGCCGGGCGACCATCACCTGGGCGAAAGGGCCGGCCGGCCGGGTAATCCTGCCCGGCATCGTCGTGGTCGCGCTGGTCGCGCTGGCCGCGACCTCCGGCGCCTATCTGGTGCCCCGCGCCCTCGAGGCGGCCCCCGTCCCGAGCGCTACCCCCACGTTCACCGGTGAGTCCGGCGCGCCCGGCGGGCCCGGCGCGCCCGGCGCCACCTGGGGAGCACCGTCCGGCCTGCCCAACTCGGCCGGGCCGCCGCCACCACCGACCGGGTCCGCGCCGATCACCCCCGCGCCCGGGCTGCCCACCGTGCAGCCCACCGCGACCGGCAACCGGCCGGCCGACGCGCTGGCCTCCTGGGCCCAGCAGGTCGGCACCCGGGTCGGCATCCCGGTGGTCGCCGTCCAGGCCTACGGCTATGCCGAGCTGGTCGCCGCGAAACAGACCCCGTCCTGCCACCTGAGCTGGACCACCCTGGCCGCGATCGGCAAGATCGAGTCCGGTCACGGCAGCCACGAGGGCTCGGTGCTCGGCGTGAACGGCGTGGCCGAGCCGACGATCTACGGGTTGCCGCTGGACGGCCAGGGCGGCCGCCAGCTGATCCGGGACACCGACCAGGGCGTGCTGGACCGGGACCTCAACTACGACCGGGCGGTCGGGCCGATGCAGTTCATTCCGGCGACCTGGCAGGCCACCGCGATCGACGCCGACAACGACGGCGTGAAGAACCCGAACGACATCGACGACGCCGCCCTGACCGCGGCGGCGTACCTCTGCAAGGGAGGACGGGATCTGTCCAGGCCCGAACTCTGGTGGGAGGCGGTGCTGACCTACAACGACGTCCGGCAGTACGCACAGGACGTCTTCAACACGGCGAACGACTACGGGCTGCGCAGCCGTACCTGATGGGACACCGGCGACGCACGGTGAGCGGGCCGGTACTTTTGCGTGGTCAGCCCTTCCCTGAAGGTCCGTTGAACGGCACGATGTACGGGTGAGGGTGCGTGAATGGGATCCCCGCTCCGCGTCCGCGGCCGAGATCCACTCGCTCGTGGAGATGGTCAACGCGGTCATGGCCGCCGATCTCCCCGACGATCCACCCTGGCGGGACGTGCAGGTCCGCGACTATCTCGCGGAGACCATGCCGGGCGAGCGGCGGATCACCTGGATCGCTGAGGACGACCGCGTGCCCGAGGGCGAGGGCCAGATCTACGCCCACGTCAACATCCTGCTGCTCGGCGACATCGGCGTGCTGGAGATCGTGGTCCGGCCGGAGCTGCGCCGCCGTGGGCTCGGCCGTCAGCTGGTCGCGATGGCCGCCCGCCGGGCGTACCTGGAGGGGTTCTCCTCGATCGGCGTCGAGGCGATCGGCGGCACCTCGGCCATCGGGTTCTACGAGGCGCTCGGCTTCGAGCGGGAGTATGTGGAGACCCGCTCCGTGCTCAACCTGGACGCCGTCGACTGGTCGGCACTCAGCGCGATGGCCAACGGCATCAGCCCCGGCTACCGCATCGAGTACCACCCCGGAGGCCCGCCGGAGTGGCTGCTGGAGGCCTATGCGCACGCCAAGGCGGAAGCGCAGCACGACGATGACGACCTCGACCTGGCGCCCCGCTCCTCCGACCCGCAGCGGCTGCGCGACTCGCTCGACACGCTGCACAAGCGGGGCCTGAAGCCGTACATCGTGCTGGCCATGCACGAGGCCACCGGCGCCGTGGCCGGCCTCACCGAGGTGGTCGTCCCCGCCCAGCATCCCGAGCGCGCCGATCAGTACGACACGATCGTCGTGCGGGAACACCGCGGCTACGGCATCGATCGGGCCATCAAGGCGCGGATGCTGTTCGAGCTGCGCGCCGCCGAGCCGGGCCTGCGGCAGGTCCAGACGTGGAACGCGCAGCACAACGAGTCGATGCTGAAGGTCAACGCCGAGCTGGGCTACCAGTCCGACCGCGACTGGTTCGAGTACATCGCCGATGTCTCCCAGCTCGTGCAGAGCCTGGAACCGACCGACTAGCGGTTGCTCATCAGCCGGGCGGCCTCGGTGGCCCAGTACGTCAGGGTGATCTGGGCGCCGGCCCGCTTGATCGAGGTGAGCGACTCGAGGATCACCCGCTCCCGGTCGATCCAGCCGTTGGCGGCGGCCGCCTCGACCATCGCGTACTCGCCGGACACCTGGTAGGCGGCGACCGGCACGGTGACCCGCTCCCGGATCGCGGCGATCACGTCGAGGTACGGCAGCGCCGGCTTGACCATCACGATGTCCGCGCCCTCGGCCACGTCCAGGTCGACCTCGCGCAGCGCGTCCCGCAGGTTCGGCGGGTCCTGCTGGTACTGGCGACGGTCGCCCTGCAGCGTGGACTCGACCGCCTCCCGGAACGGGCCGTAGAAGGCGCCCGCATACTTCACCGAGTAGGCGAGGATGCCCACGTCCTGGTAGCCGGCCGCGTCCAGCGCCTTACGGATCACACCGACCTGGCCGTCCATCATCCCGGACGGGCCGACCATGTGGGCGCCGGCGTCGGCCTGTGCGACCGCCATCCGGGCGTAGATCTCCAGGGTGGCGTCGTTGTCGACGGAGCCGTCGTCGGCGAGGACTCCGCAGTGCCCGTGCGAGGTGAACTCGTCGATGCACAGGTCGCCCATGATGACCGTGGCGTCACCCAACTCGGCCCGCAGGTCGCGGAGGCCGACGTTGAGGATGCCGTCCGGGTCGACGCCGGCCGATCCGGTCTCGTCCTTGTTGGCGTTGTCCGGCACACCGAACAGCATCAGGCCGCCGACACCGGCGCTGACCGCCTCGGTGGCGGCCTTGAGCAGCGACTCGCGGGTGTGCTGGACGACCCCGGGCAGCGAGCTGACCGGTTTCGGCTCGGTCAGCCCCTCCTTGAGGAAGAGCGGCAGGATCAGCTCGGACGGGGCGAGGCGGGTCTCCTCGACGAGCCGGCGGATCGCGGGCGTACGCCGTAGCCGGCGCGGGCGGATGTCAGGGAAGGACATCGGGCGCTCCTCAAAACGAAAAGCGCGCCGGACCAGCCGGCGCGCTCTTCTCGGATCAGCGGAAACGGAGGGCGGTGGGGCCCTGGACCTTGGAGCCGCGGCGCTGCTTGGCCGGCATGGCGGCCAGCTTCTCGCGCAGTTCCAGCGCGTACTCGGCGAGCGCCTCGACCAGGTCCGGCACCGACGCCGTCTGCGGCTGGGTGTCGACCCGCAGGCCGAACTCCACCGCGGTCTCGGCCGTCTTCGGGCCGATCACCGCCACCACGGTCCGGGCGTGCGGCTTGCCGGCGATGCCGACCAGGTTCCGGACGGTCGACGACGAGGTGAACAGCACCGCGTCGAAGCCACCCGACTTGATCGCGTCGCGGATCTCGGCCGGCGGCGGGGCCGCCCGCACCGTCCGGTACGCGGTCACGTCGTCGACCTCCCAGCCGCGCTCGATGAGCCCGGCCGCGAGCGTCTCGGTGGCGATGTCGGCACGCGGCAGCAGCACCCGGCCGACCGGGTCGAGGATCTCGTCGTGCGGCGAGAACTCGGCCAGCAGGCCCTCGCTGGACTGCTCACCGGAGGGGATCAGCTCCGGCTGGATGCCGAACGCGCGCACCGCCTCGGCGGTCGCCTCACCGATGCAGGCGATCTTCACGCCGCCGAAGTGGCGGGCGTCCAGGCCGTGCTCGCCGAACTTCTCCCAGACCGCGCGGACCGCGTTCACCGAGGTGAAGATCACCCAGGCGTACCGGCCGTCGACCAGGCCCTTGACGGCGCGCTCCATCTGGGCCGGGGTGCGCGGCGGCTCGACCGCGATGGTCGGCACCTCGCACGGGATCGCCCCGTAGGCACGCAGCCGGGCGCTCATCGCGCCGGCCTGCTCCTTGGTGCGCGGGACGAGCACCTTCCAGCCGTACAGCGGGCGGTTCTCCCACCAGCTCAGGGTGTCGCGCTCGGCGACGTCCGAGCCGACGGTGAGGACGACCCGGCCGGTGAAGCCGAGCGCCGCCGCGACGAAGCTGTCCACGGTCGAGGTGGTGGTGTACTGCGTCTCGCCGGTGCCGTCGCCGGTCACGCCGACCGGCACGCCCGGCTCGACGCCGGCGGCCAGCAGGCCGTCGCGGACCGCGGCGAGGTCGCCGGCGTCCACGGCGACCGCGAACGAGCCCTTCTGGGCGGCCGCGGCGAGCGCGTCGAAGTCCAGGGTGGTGATGTCGTCGACGTCGGCGGCGATCCGGACGCCCGGCAGCGGCACGCCGGCGTAGGCGGCGACGCCCTCGGCCTGGCCGATGCCCGGGATGACCTCGAAGTGCACCGCGGTCCGCGCGACCGCCTGCACCTCCTTGACCACCGAGTCGTGGCCGAAGGGGTCACCGGCGACCAGGTGCACGGCGGACAGGCCGGACTTGGCCGCGGAGAGCAGCACCTTGGCGACGTCGCCGGGGGCGCCCTCGGCCGGGCTGAACTGCGCGTCCTCCTTGGCGTCGGAGCGGATCGCGCTGAGCAGGGAATCGGGCACGCCGCGGTCGTAGACCACCTGGTCGGCATCGGTCAACGCCGCATACGCGCGGCGGGTCAGCAGCTCCGGGTCGCCGGGTCCGGCGCCGATGAACGCGATGCGTCCGGCTGGCTTACGGGCGGTGCGGGTGGTCATTCTGTGCTCCCCATCAGGGTATCGGCTCCGGCGTCGAGGAGATCGATGGCAAGTGCCTTGCCGATCTCCGCCGCGCCGGCGGGCGTTCCGGTACGCGACAGTCGGATGGCTCGAACCCCATCCGGGCTGATCACCGCACCGCGCAGGTATATCTCGTCACCGTTCTCACCTTCGGCGAGCTCGGCATGTGCCGCGACCGGTGCGGAGCACCCGGCCTCGAGCGTGGCAAGCATCGACCGCTCCGCGATGACCGCGGCGCGGGTCGGTGCGTGGTCGAGTGCGGACAGCAGCCCGACCAAATCGCTGTCGTCGGCCCGGCACTCCACGGCCAGCGCACCCTGAGCCGGGGCGGGCAGCATGAGCATCGGGTCGAGCGTCTCGGTGATCTCCGCCGATCGGCCGAGACGTGCCACACCGGCCCGGGCGATGACGACGGCGTCGAGGTCGGCCTCGGGTCCGAGTACCCGGGCGATGCGCGAGTCGACGTTCCCCCGAATCGGCGTGACCTGCAACTCTAGGCCCAAAGCCCGCAGTTGCGCGATACGGCGCACCGCACCGGTGCCGATGACCGAGCCGGGCGGGAGCTCCGCCAGGGTCAATCCGTCCCGGGCGATCAGGGCGTCCCGCGGGTCCTCACGGGGCGGAACCGCGGCGATGTGCAGTCGCGGGTGGTCGCCGGTGGGCAGATCCTTGTACGAGTGGACGGCGAAGTCGATCTCGCCGGCCAGCAGGGCGTCCCGCAGGGCCGAGACGAACACGCCCACGCCGAGCTGGGCCACCGGGGCCGAGGACGTGTCGCCGGACGTGACGATGCGCACCAGCTCCACCGGGCGCCCGGTGGCCGCGGTGAACGCGTCGGCGACCATCTGCGACTGGGTGAGCGCCAGGGCGCTGCCCCGCGTCCCGAGCCGAAGCGGCGTGGTCTGTGCTGCTACCGACGCCTGGTCCTGCGGACGGCGCGGAAAACCCGGCAACTGCGTCATGAGTTCCCCCCGATCTCAGGTACGGCGTTGGCGTGGGTGGCGAGCGGCACGTCCAGGTCGAACAGCTCGCGGAGCAGGGCCGCGTACTGATCCCCGCCGGGTTCGGCGGCGAGCTGCCGGACCCGCACGGTCGGCGAGTGCAGCAGCTGCTGAACGACCCGGTGCAATGTACGGGAAACGTCGGCCCGCTGCTCCTCGGTGAATTCCGGCCGCCGGGAGATCAACTTGCGCATCTCCGCCGAGACGACCTCCTCCGCACGGGTCCGCAGCGCGGCGACCGTCGGGGCGATCTCGGCGCCCCGCAGCCAGCCGAGGAAGTTCTCCACCTCACCGGCGACGATCTGCTCGACCGCCGCGGTCTCGGCCGCCGCCGGCAGCGCGCGCCGGCTCGCGGCCAGCCCGTCGATGTCCACGACCACCAGGCCGGGAAGGTCGGCCGCGTCCGGCGCGACGTCTCGCGGAACGGCCAGGTCGAGCACGACGAGTGGCTCGGCCGGCGAACGGGAGGCGAGGACCGGCAGAAGACGGTCACGGGTCAGCACCGGTTCGGTGGAGGCGGTCGCGCTGACCACGATGTCCACCTGGCCGAGCACCGACTCCAGGTCGTCGAAGGGGACGGCGACCGCGCCGTACGCCTCGGCCAGCCGGTCGGCCCGCTCTGCGCTGCGGTTGGTGATCCGCAGCGGGCCCACCCCGGTCCGGGTGAGCGTCGCCACCGACAGCGCGCCCATCGCGCCCGCGCCGATGACCAGCGCGGACCGGCCGGTGAGGTCGCCGCCGAGATGGTCGGCGGCCACGTCCAGCGCGGCCGTCACGACGCTCTGCCCGGCCCGGTCGATGCCGGTCTCGGCGTGCGCCCGCTTGCCGACCCGCAGCGCCTGCTGCATCAGCTCGTGCAGCAGCCGTCCGGCCGAGTCGACCTCGGTCGCCGCGTGGTACGAGTCGCGCAGCTGCCCGAGGATCTGGGCCTCGCCGACGACCATCGAGTCGAGGCCGGAGGAGACCCGGAACGAGTGCTGGACCGCCGCCTCGCCGTAGTGCACGTAGAGGTGGCCGGCCAGCTCGCTGGCCGGGATCCCGGAGTGTTCGGCGAGCACGTTGCAGATGTCGCCGAGACCACCGTGGAAGCCGCTGACCGCCGCGTAGACCTCGACCCGGTTGCAGGTGGAGACGACGACGGCCTCCCCCACGTACGGCTGGGCGACCAGCTTCTGCAGCAGGTCGGGCACGGCCGACTCGGCGATGGCGAGCCGCTCCAGGACGGCCACGTCCGCGGTGCGGTACGAGGCACCGATGCTGAGCAGGTTCACGAGCCAACCGCCTCCTGGTTGTCCGCCTCGGCGGTCCGGCCACCCGGAAGCGCGGTCAGGGACGCCTTGCGATGTTCATGGAACGAGAGGATCTGGAGCTCGATGGCGAGGTCCACCTTCCGCACGTCGACGTTGGGCGGCACCGACAGAACCCCCGGAGCGAAGTTCAGGATGCTTGTCACACCGGCGGCGACCAGCGCGTCGGCCACCGCCTGCGCGGTGCCCGGCGGGGTCGCGATGACGCCGATCGCGATCGACTCCTCGGCAGCGATCCGGTTCAGCTCGTCGATGTGCTGCACGGTCAGCCCGTTGATCCGCTCGCCCACCTTCTTCGGATCGGCGTCGAAGAGGGCGACGACCCGGAAGCCACGGCTGGCGAACCCGGCGTAACCGGCCAGCGCGTGCCCGAGGTTGCCGACTCCGACCAGGCAGACCGCCCGGTTCTTGTCCAGGCCGAGGATGTACTCGATCTGGTCGACCAGCAGGGTCACGTCGTAGCCGACCCCACGGGTCCCATATGACCCCAGGTGGGACAGATCTTTACGAAGCTTGGCGGAATTCACCCCGGCGGCGGCCGCGAGTCCCTCGCTGGAGACCGTCTCGGCGCCGGTCTCGGCGAGGTGATGGAGGGCGCGCAGGTACTCCGGCAGTCGCGCGATGGTCGCCTCCGGTAGATCCGGGAAGGCCGGGACGCCATCGGCTTCGCCGGGCGTGCTTCCGTGACGCTGCTGACTCATCTGACTCCGTGCCGACGAGGCGGACCTGCGGTGAGCCCTGTCTGTGCGATACCGGTGGAACCCTCGTGGGGTGGCTGTGGTAGCGGGGCTCGTCGGAGTCACAGAGTAGGCGCTTGTGAAGGCGTGCACAAATCGCGATCTTGTCGGGACAATTGGACAAGATCGACCCGGCTGTGTTAGCCGAGCCGACCTGTCGAGTATTACTTGTCCGACCCCGCCGGGGCCACCTGACTCAGAGTGACATGGCCATCTTTACGGCATCCACCAGCGTGTCGGCCACTGGACGGCCGGACGCGCGTAGCCGGGAGGGGTCGGTGAAACCCCCCGTATAGAGGACCGCCTGCCCGCCGACCGCCTCGGCCGCGGACGCGTCGTCGAGCGAGTCACCGATCAGCACCACGTCGCCGCCGGCCACGCCGAGCTCGGCCAGGTGGTTGGCCAGGTGCCCGGCCTTCAGGTCGCCGCCGATCTCGGTACGCAGGCCGTCCACCCGGGCGAAGACGCCGGCCAGCCCGTACCCCTCGACGGCCGGGACCAGCTCGCTGTGGAACCACATGGAGAGCAGCGACTGGCTGCCCGGCCAGGTTGTGATCGCGGCCATCGCGTCGGCGGCGAGGGAGATGTCGGTCAGCCCGACGCGGTACGCGTCGTGGAAGATCCGGTCGAGCCGGCCGAACTCCTCGGCGTCCACCGCCCGTCCCAGCATCTCGGCGTAGAACTCGGCGACCGGGCGCCGGAACGCCCGCCGGTGCTCATCGGCCTCGACGGCGCGGCCGCCGACCGTGGCGAACGCCTGGTTCGTCGAGGAGACCACCAGGTGCAGATCGTCGAGAAGGGTTCCGTTCCAGTCCCAGACCAGGTGCTTTGCTGTCACGGGGAGCCAAACTACAGGCGAGGTTCACCCGGTTGTCGAGCCAAATCCCGCAGCAGGCGCTCCTCCTCGATGCGCCAGTAACCGTGCTCCTTGCCGTCCAGCAGCAGCACCGGCACCCGGTCGCCGTAGTCGCGCTCCAGCTCGATGTCGGAGTCCACGTCGACCTTCGTCCACTGCCCGGGCGCGATCCGGTCCAGTGTCTGCTCGGCCACCTCGCACAGGTGACAGCCCACCCGGCTGATCAGGGTGAGTCGGTTCGTCATCAGGGCAACTCCCTCTTACGGATCTTGCCGGTCGCCGACCGCGGCAGCTCGGGCACCAGCTCGATGGTCGGCAGCTTGAACCGGGCCAGCCGGGCCGCGCAGTGCACCTGCAGCTCGGTCACGCCCGGCGGCGGGTCGCCGGCGGGCGCCACATAGGCGTGCGGGCGCTGGCCGCTCTGCGGGTCAGGCACCGCGACCACGGCCGCCGCCGCCACCCCGGGATGCCCGTCCAGCACCCGTTCAATCTCGGCCGGGTAGACGTTGAAACCGTTCACCAGGATCAGCTCGCCGATCCGGTCGACCAGGACCAGGTCGCCGTCGCCGTCCGCGTACGCGATGTCGCCGGTCGGCCACCAGCCCTCGGCGTCCGGCCCGCCGCTGCCGTCCGGCCAGTAGCCGGAGAAGAGGTTCGGCCCGCGCACCACGATCTCGCCGGGATCGGTGCCGGCCGACACAGCGACCGCCAGGTCCAGCTCGGCCGGGTCCTCCTCGATCGACGCGGTGCCGTCGCGCCACAGCTCGGCACCACCGCGGGACCGCAGCAGCAGCTCGACACCGGGCAGCGGCCGGCCGATCGAGCCACTCTTGTCACGATCGCTGACCGCGGTCGTGGTCAACACCGGTGCGGACTCGGTCAGCCCGTACCCGATCAGGATGCTCTTGCCGGTGAGCGCGCGAAAGCGCGCCGCGACGCGCGGCTCCAGCGGCGCCGCGCCGCAGACCGCGGTCCGCAGGCCGCTCAGCGCACTGCCGGCGCCGGCGGCCGCGGTCCAGGCCTGATACATCCCGGGTACGCCGACCGTCACGGTCACCCGATGCTCGGTGATCAGCTCCAGGGTGGCCGCCGCGTCGAACCGCTCGACCAGGACGCCCGTCGCCGCATGGTGCGCGACCGTGCCGAGCCCGGTGTTCAGCCCGTAGGCGTGGAAGAACGGCACCGCGAGCAGCACCACGTCCTCCGGGCCCACCACCGGCGGCTCGATCCGGCTCAGCTGGTCGTGGTTGGCGGCGAGCGCGGCGTGGGTCAGCATCGCGCCCTTCGGGCGCCCGCTCGTGCCCGAGGTGTAGAGCAGGACCGCGAGGTCCCGCGCGCGGACCTCCGGCAGCGCGACCCGCGCGTCCACATCTTCCAGCGGTACGCGGGAAAGCGTCTCCACCGCGCCCGAGTCGGCCAGCGCGTAGTCCAGTTCGTCCGCCGTGTACCCCGGGTTGAGCGGCACCGCGACCCGCCCGGCCCGCAGGATGCCGAAGTAGGCGACCGCGAAGTCCACGGTGTTGCCGAGCAGGATCGCGACCCGGTCGCCGGGCGCCGTGCGGGAGGCCACCCAGCGGGCCGCTGTGGACACCCGCGTGTCCAATTCCGCCCAGCTGACGACGAGGTCGCCGGCGATCAGCGCGGGCGTCTCCGGGCGGCGGCGGGCGGCCACGGCGACCGGATCGGGGGCGGGTTCCTCCACGACGCCAGAGTCTGGCACAAAGGGCCTTTCACCGGGGTGCCGGACAGCCGGTCCGAGCCGCCGGCGGCCCGGTCGGCGAGAGTGGTGGCAGCTCCGGGCGTCGCGTTTGATCATATTCGCGGCTTTGCGCGCAGCGCACACGGTGTGCGACTCGCCGTGTCCGATGTCGGTGATACTTCCGGTCTGTGTAACGGAATCCACACCAACGGGTGAGGTCAACCAGCGATTCGGCGGGTTGCCCCACCCCTTTTGTTGTGAGTGACCACCCTCATCCCGAGGAGGCCGCTGTGCCACAAAAAGCACGGAATCACAGTGAATCCCTGTCTGGCGGGACGGATTCGCGGTCGACACTCCAGGCCCGCCGGGTTGAGGAGGCGAAGTGACTCATGTGTACGCCGAGGACCCGTTCCACCGCGACGTCCTCGCGGCACGACTCGCGCTCTCCCAGGGCTTGAACGGCCTGCGCGAGTCCTTCGAAGGCACGATCGTCAACGCCATCCGCGGTGACAGTCCCAAGCAGACCGGCAGCCGACGGCCGCCGAACGGTCCGCCGGCCGTCGCCCAGCCGAACTCCGGCAACGGCAAGTTCGGCGGCCGGGTCGGCACGCCGCGCCCGCCGGCCCAGCCCACGGCGGGCCAGCGGTCCAACATCGGCGAGTCCGAGACGGTCGCCGGTGACCACACCGTGGTGGTGCCGACCCAGAGCACCACCGGACCGCCGACCGAGTCGGCGCCGCCGAAGCACCCGGCCCGGCCGGACCGGTCCGACCCGGCCGCCGAGGTGTGGGCGCTCGTGGAACGGGCCCAGGCCGGCGAGGCCGAGGCGTTCGGGCTGATCTACGACCGGTACGTGGACACGGTGTTCCGATTCGTCTACTTCCGGGTCGGCAACCGGCAGCTCGCCGAGGACCTGACCTCGGACACGTTCCTGCGCGCGCTCAAGCGCATCGGCAGCTTCACCTGGCAGGGCCGCGACCTCGGCGCCTGGCTGGTCACGATCGCCCGCAACCTGGTCGCCGACCACTTCAAGTCGGGTCGTTACCGGCTCGAGGTGACCACCGGCGACGTTCTGGACGCGGACCGGGAGGACCGTGGCCCGGAGGGCAGCCCGGAGTCGGCGGTGGTCGACCACATCACCAACGTCGCCCTGCTCACCGCGGTCAAGCAGCTCAACCCGGAACAGCAGGAGTGCATCGTGCTCCGGTTCCTGCAGGGCTTCTCGGTCGCCGAGACCGCGCAGACCATGGGCAAGAACGAGGGCGCCATCAAGGCCCTGCAGTACCGGGCCGTACGGGCACTCAACCGGCTCCTGCCGGAAGGGTTCCAGTCTTGACTCTCTCTTCAGTGGTGATTCCGGATGCGGAGCGGGGCCGGAATCCACACGCGGAGCCGTCGGGCTCCGATAGCCGATGGCGAGGTCACACACCCGTAACCGGGGCCGCGTGTCGCGCGTTTGTCCGGATGCGAGCCCGAGCCGTCATTCCCGGCCCGGTCGCCTACGCCGGCCCGCAGGCCGGCGAGACAGTCACGAGCGAGGGGAGGTGCCCACGGTGAAGTTCGTGTTCCCGAACTCCCGGAGTGCCGAGCGCTTCGCGGAACTACTCGACGAGGCCGGCGGCGCCCGTCGGCACCACACCCGTGGCCATGCCGACGCGGAGCTCGACCGGCTGGTGGCCATCGGCAACCGCCTCACCGCGGCACGGCCCGGCGCACCGGTCGACTCCGAGTTCCGCGTCGGTCTACGCGCCATGCTGGTCGCGACGGCCGAGCGGGACGGCATCGGCCGGACCGCACACGACGACGAGTTCGATGCGGTTCCGGAAGCCACCGAGCGGGCCCGGCGCCCGTTCTTCGGACGCCGGATCCGGGCCCGAGGGGCGATCGTGATCGGCGTCGCCGCCGGTGCGATGGCCGTCTCCGGGATCTCCGCGGCGAGCGAGAGCGCGTCACCGGGCGATGCCCTGTACGGCGTCAAGCGCTCCACCGAGCGTGCCCAGCTGGCGATCGCCGGGTCGGACGCGACGCGGGGCCAGCTGTCGCTGGACTTCGCCCGCAACCGGCTCGCCGAGGCGGTGACGATGAACGGCAACGATCCGGACTTCGGCACCGTCCTGGACGACATGGATGCCGACACCCGCAAGGGCGTCCGGCTGCTCACCACGTCGGCCGTGTCGCACCGCGACGCCAAGCCGCTGACCACACTCGACGGCTTCGTCGACGGGCAGCGGAACACCTTCGGACCGGCCCTGGGGCGGCTCTCCCCGGACAACCGGGAACGGGCACTCACCTCGATGGCCCTGCTGGAGGACGTCGCCGGGCGTACCGAGGCGCTGCGGACCGGACTGCGCTGCGAGAAGGTCACGCCGGCCGGCACCGACACACTCGGGCCGAAACTGCGCGACTGCCCGGCAGCGGACGAGGACTCCGGTGCCGAGACCCGGCCGGAGCGTCCCAGCAAGGGCACGAGCAAGCAGGGCAAGGAGCCGGCCGACGCGAAGCCGGCGAAGGACGGCAGCAAGGCCAAGCCGGATGCCACCGGCGACGCGGCCGAGCCAGGAACCGGGAACTCGCCGGCGCCGGGGCTGCAGCCGACCGTCAAGGGCACCACGCCCACCCCGTCCGGGGCGGCGACCACGCCGGTGCCGGACGAGACCGAGGACAACGGCGTGCTGGGTGGCCTGCTCGGCGACCTGTTCTGACGTTGGCGAGGGGCGGTGCCGGAGTGAGAAACTCCGGGGCCGCCCCTCAATCGTCACTATAGGACGGTTCGGACGAACCACTCCAGCGACTTACGCCGATCTGTCACGAACCTTCACGAACCCTCACGGCCCGAACGGGTCCGGCCGCTTCTCCAGCAACTCGTGCAGGGTGGCCTGAATCGTCTCCCGCACCTGGTCGGCCAGGTTGTAGACGACCAGCGGATCGTCGGCGAACTCGGTGAGGTGCGCGGTCGGGATCGGCGGGCAGAACTGGATCAGCCACTTGCTCGGCAGCGGCACCAGGCCCAGCGGTCCCAGCCAGGGGAAGGTCGGCGTCACCGGGAAGTACGGCACGCCGAGGAGCCGGGCCAGCGGCTTCAGGTCGGCCAGTATCGGGTAGATCTCCTCGGCGCCGACGATGGCGACCGGGATGATCGGCGTCCCGGTGCGCAGCGCGGCCGAGACGAACCCGCCGCGGCCGAAACGCTGCAGCTTGTAGCGGTCGGCGAAGCGCTTGCCGATGCCCTTGAAGCCCTCCGGGAAGACGCCGACCAGCTGCCCGTTGACCATCAGCCGCTCGGCGTCCGGGTTGCAGGCCACGGTGGCGCCGGCCGCCCGGGCCAGCTCGCTCATCACCGGCAGCCGGAAGACCAGGTCGGCGCCGAGCAGGCGCAGATGCCGGTCGCGCGGGTGCTTGTCGCGCAGGGCCACGGTCAGCATCAGGGCGTCGAGCGCGATCGTGCCGGAGTGGTTGCCGACCACCAGGCCGCTGCCCTCGGCCGGCACGTTCTCGATCCCGAAGACCTCGGTACGGAACCAGTCCCGGTAGAGCACCTTGAGCATCGGGTGGAAGACGGCGTCGGCCAGCTCCGGGTCGAACCCGAAGTCGTCCACCTCGTACGACCCGGCCAGTCGCCGGCGCAGGAAGGCCAGGCCCTTGGCGACCCGCTGGTCCCAGACGTCCAGAGTGTCGCCGGCGGCCGGTGCTGCCGAAGGCTCTGCCACGGGCTCCTCCGGGATCGGACGGCGCCCGTTGACCCGCTGCGCCGGTGCGGGCGCGGGCAACCGGAACTCGGCGTGCCCGGGCAGCATGTCGCGGTACTCGTGCTGGCTCATGTGCGGCTCCGCCCCGCCGTCGCCTGGGCATCGGCAGGCGGGCCCGCCGAGACCTCGGCCGCGGCCCGGACCCGGCGGATGCCGTCCAGGATCGTCCGCTCGGCGGCGGCGAGCCGGTCCGCGGTGAGGGTGGAACCGGCCGCGTGCGCCTGGATGAACTCCTCGAAGGCGGCGGCCGTGGTGCGCGGGGTGAAGCCGAACTCACGGATCAGCCGGGTGGTGTCCACCACCCGACCGTGCACGAAGAGGTCGATCTGGTCCAGGCCGATCTGCTCGACACCGAGATTGCGCAGCAACGCGGCGCCGGTGGAGAGGGCCGACTCGGGCAGCGGCAGGGCGATGCGGCCGGCCCGGCGGACCGCCTGGGCGAGCATCAGCACGCCGTCGCCGGCGACGTTGAAGGTGCCCGGGTGATCCTCGATCACCGACCGGTGCAGGATCTCCAGCGCGTCCTCGACGTGCACGAACTGCAGCCGGGCGTCGCGGCCGAGCACGGTCGGCACCAGGGGCTGGGCGAAGTAGCGGGTCAGCGACGTCTCGGCGGACGAGCTGATCATCGGGGCGAACCGCAGGACGGTGGCCGAGACCTCGGGCCGGCGGCGGCGGAACCCCCGGACGTACCCCTCGATGTCGAGGATGTCGCGGGCGAAGGGGCCACGCGGCACGGCGCGGGGCTCGGTGTCCTCGGTGAAGACCGCGGGATCGCGGAACGACGCGCCGTACGCCGCGGTCGAGGAGCGCACCACGATCTTGCGCAGCCGGGCACTGCCCTGAGCGGCGGCCAGCACCTGCATGGTGCCGATGACGTTCTGTTCCTTCATCGCCGCGCGACCGCCGTGCTGCGGGTCCGGCACGCTGGTCACGGCCATGTGCACGACCGCCTCGGCGCCGAGGTCGGCGATCGCCTCGGTGGCCGCGCGCGCGTCAGCCTGGATCCGCTCCACACCGTCGAGCAGGCCGAGAAGGCCCGCCGGCGGGTCATGCGGATCCAGGCCGACGACGCGGTCGATCCGGGAATCAGCGGCGAGGCGTGCGGCCACCCGAGCGCCGAGATAGCGGCTGACTCCGGTGACCACGACAACGCTGGGCGGTGAGGTCACCACGGGCGCACCTTTCGATGCGTTGAGATCCTCGGGCAGTCGGGCAAGCGACGGTCAGGCCGGGGTGTAGACGCCCGGCCGTCCGTCACTTGCCGAGACGGCGACGCTGGACGCGGGTCTTGCGCAGCAGCTTGCGGTGCTTCTTCTTCGCCATACGCTTGCGGCGCTTCTTGACCACGGAGCCCATACGAAAAGCCTCTCGAACCAGGTGGAGTAAAACCGGCACAGCAGGTGGCACCGGGTGCACCCGACGGGCGCGGCCGGAACCGGACTGCACGGCGCCCGGAGCAGCGACACCACGTGACGTGGCACGCGCGGACCCGGGAACCAACCGGTCCAGCGTACCGGCACGGTCCGACCGGGCCAACACGACCCCGACCTCAGGCCGGCGCCCTGTCAAGCACTGCGGGAGAAGGCGCCGCGCAGGTACTCGTGCACCGCGTGCTCCGGCACCCGGAACGAACGGCCGACCCGGACCGCGGTGAGGTCACCGCCGTGCACGAGCCGGTAAACGGTCATCTTGGAAACCCGCATCAGGGAGGCCACCTCGGCCACCGTCAGGAACCGCACCTCCGAGAGCCGTTCCTCGGTCTGGGCTGGACCCGTCATCGCGTCGCACCGATCCTTTCGCAGGCACGATCCGCTGTGACCGGCTCAGTTGCGCCGCGACGGATGACGTGCGTGTCATCAGAACGGTATCGATACGGCTGTGACCAACGCGATACGTTCCGTGAAATGCCTACAAAAAGTCAAGACCGACACGCCGGTTCTGGGGGTTAATCGCCCGAAATAGCTACTTCTTCGACGAGATCGCCCGGGCCAGGAAAGCCACGTTCGCCGGACGCTCGGCGAGGCGGCGCATCAGGTAGCCGTACCACTGCTCGCCGTAGGGCAGGTAGATCCGCACCGTGTTGCCGCCGGCGGCCAGCCGGGCCTGCTCCTCCGGGCGCACGCCGTAGAGCAGCTGGAACTCGAACTCGCCGCAGGCGCGGTCGAACCAGCGGGCCCGGTCCTCGGCGATCGCGATGAGCCGCGGGTCGTGCGTCGCCACCATCGGGTAGCCCTCGCCGGACATCAGGATGTTCAGACACCGGACGAACGACTTGTCGACGTCGAGCGCCGACTGGAACGCCACCGACTCGGGCTCCGCGTAGGCGCCCTTGCAGAGCCGCACCCGCGACCCGGCGGTCGCCAGCTCCCGGCAGTCCCCCTCGGTCCGCCGCAGGTACGCCTGCAGCACCGCACCCGTCGACGGGAACTCCCGGCGCAGCTCCAGCAGCGTCTCCAGGGTGGCGTCCGTGGTGGTGTGGTCCTCGGCGTCCAGCGTCACGGTGGTGCCCGCCTCGGCCGCGGCGGCGCAGATCGCGTGCGCGTGCTCGTACGCCGCCTTCTCGTCGATCCGCTGGCCCAGGGCGGAGAGCTTCACGCTCACCTCGGCCGCCGGGGTGAGCCCGGCATCGTGCAGCCGGCGCAGCACCGCCACGTACTCGTCGCGGGTGGCGACGGCCTGCTCCATGGTGTGGGTGTCCTCACCCAGATGATCGAGACTGACGGCCAGACCGTCGTCGGCCAGTTCCCGGCTCACCCGCAGAGCCTCGTCGGCGCTGCGGCCGGCGACGAACCGCCGCACCATCCCGGCGACAGGCGCGGACTCGACCAGCCGCTCGAGTTGACGGGAACCGGCCGCGGCGAGAAACAGGGAACGGAACATGCGCCGAGCGTAACCTCCGGACCCGTTCCGGACCGCGCGGTGCGGCCCCGATTCGCACGTCCCGGGCACCGCAAACGTGTCTCCTGTGGCCGGGTGCGGCTACCGTTGTCGGGTGAACTTCGATGCGTACGCGCGGACGGCGGTCGACCTTGTCAACGCGGGCCTGGACGACCTCGCCGGCCTGCGGGCACTGTTCGTCGGCGAGCAGGCCTACATGCGGGATCAGGTGGGGGAGAAAGACCTCGCCGTCTTCCGCCGGGCCCAGCGGCGCCTGCGCGAGGTCTTCGAGTTCGGCACGTCCGGCCGCGACACCGAGGCGGTCCGCGAGCTCAACGCGCTGCTGGAGGTCTACCCGGTGCAGCCGCGCATCTCCGGGCACGACGCCAGCGACTGGCACATGCACGTGACCAGCCGCGGCTCCTCGGTGAGCGCCGAGTTCCTGGCCGGCGCGACCTGGGGCCTGGCCGTCTGGCTCTGTGAGTACGGCAGCGCCCGCTTCGGCATCTGCGCCGACGAGCGGTGCGGCAACGTCTACCTCGACACGTCGTCGAACAACTGCCGCCGCTTCTGCTCGGAGCGCTGCGCCACCCGCTCACACGTCGCCGCACACCGCGCCCGCAAGCGCGCGGCGACGACCCTCACGCCTGCGTGATCGCGGTCGGGGCGGGCGCCAGATAGCGGCGGGCGAACTCCAGGGCCTCGCGCAGGTCGGTCTCCCGGGCCGGCCGGCTGGCCGCCTTGCGCGTGTTGATCTCCAGCGCCACCGAGCCGGTGAAGCCCCGCCCGGCCAGCGACTGCAGCAGCTCGGCACAGGGCTGGTTGCCGCGCCCGGGCACCAGGTGCTCGTCACGTCCCTCGCCGGTGCCGTCGCCCAGGTGGACGTGCCGCAGGCCGGAACCCATCCGGTCGGCCAGCTCCAGGGCGTCGATGCGCGAGGCCGCGCAGTGCGACAGATCCAGCGTGTACGAGTCGAAGCCGGTCTCGGTGGGGTCCCACCCCGGCGTGTAGGGCACGAACCAGCGGCCGGCCATCTTCACCGGGAACATGTTCTCCACCGCGAAGCTCAGGTCCGGATGCCGGGCCTGCACCTTGGCCAGGCCCTCGGCGAAGTTGCGCGCGTAGTCGCGCTGCCAGGTGAACGGCGGATGCACCACGACCGTCGGCGCGCCCAGTGACTCGGCGAGCTGGGCCGCCCGGCTGAGCCGCTCCCACGGGTCCGAGCTCCACACCCGCTGGGTCACCAGCAGACAGGGCGCGTGGACCGACAGGACCGGCACACCGTAGTGGTCGGCCAGCCCTTTCAGGGCGCCGGCGTCCTGGCTGACGGCGTCGGTCCACACCATGACCTCGAGGCCGTCGTAGCCGACCGTGGCCGCCATCTCGAACGCCGCCGCCGTCGGCTCGGGGAAGACCGAAGAGCTGGAGAGAAGCACGGGAACGCGGGAACTCACGCCTTCCAGGGTAGCCGCGCCCGGCACGCCCGGATATATCAGCTCTAAACGGTCATGATCCATCGGTGGGCGTACGCTGAGCCGGATGAGCCGCACGCAGCCACCGACGGAGGTCCCGCTCGACTTCCCTCGGGAATGGATCGAATTCCTCGACCCCGCCGACGAGCAACACCTGGTCCGAGCCGACCTGACCTGGCTGCTCTCCCGCTGGACCTGCGTTTTCGGCTCCGCCTGCCGCGGCATCGTCGGCGGCCGGGCCGACGACGGCTGCTGCTCGCACGGCGCCTTCTTCACCGACGCCGACGACGAGAACCGGGTCAAGGCGGCGGCCGCCCGGCTCACTCCGGAGACCTGGCAACACCATCGGCGGGGATTCAAGAATTACACCGAGGTGGACACGGTCGACGGAACCAAACCGGCCCGGCGCACCGCCACCCGATCCAGTGACGGGCCGTGCGTCTTCCTCAACGACGCGAGCTTCCCGGCCGGCGGCGGCTGCGCGCTGCACGCCCAGGCGCTGCGGGACGGGGTGCACCCGCTCACCTACAAGCCCGACGTCTGCTGGCAGCTGCCGGTGCGCCGGGAACAGGACTGGATCACCCGGGCCGACGGCACCAAGCTGCTGCAGTCCACTTTGACCGAGTTCGACCGCCGCGGCTGGGGGCCGGGCGGGCACGATCTGGCCTGGTGGTGCACCTCGTCGCCGGACGCGCACGTCGGCACGGCGCCGATGTACCTGTCCTACGCCCCGGAGCTGACCGCACTGATCGGCGAGGCGGCGTACGAGAAATTGGCGGAACTCTGCGCTGCCCGCCTGAAGTCCGGCCTGATCGCCGTTCACCCGGCGACCGTGAGCGCGCAGGCGCCGAAGCGCCGCGGCGGGCGCGAGCCCGCCTCACCCGGGCGGGCCTGACCCGAAACGGGGATTGCGGCAAGCCCTAGTCGCATGCCAGCCTGTCATGGAGCAATGCTCGGTTGGGGTAGGCCAGGCGTCCACGGACGGGCGCCTGGCCGTTCCTTTTCCTAGGGCTCGAACTCCTAGGGCTCGAACTTGTAGCCGAGACCACGCACCGTGACGATGTAACGCGGCGCGGACGGCTCCGGCTCGACCTTCGAGCGCAGCCGCTTGACGTGCACATCCAGGGTCTTGGTGTCACCGACGTAATCGGCGCCCCAGACGCGGTCGATCAGCTGGCCCCGGGTGAGCACCCGGCCGGCGTTGCGCAGCAGCAGCTCGAGCAGCTCGAACTCCTTCAGCGGCAGCTGTACGCCGGCGCCGTCGACCGTCACCACGTGGCGCTCCACGTCCATCCGGACCGGGCCGGCGGCGAGCGTCGGGGTGGTCACCTCGGCGGCCTCGGCCCCCTGACGGCGCAGCACGGCGCGGATCCGGGCGACCAGTTCACGCGGCGAGTACGGCTTGGTGACGTAGTCGTCGGCACCGATCTCCAGTCCGACCACCTTGTCGATCTCGCTGTCCCGAGCGGTGACCATGATGATCGGGACGGCCGAGCGCTGCCGCAGCTGGCGGCAGACCTCGGTGCCGGACATCTCCGGCAACATGAGGTCGAGAAGCACGATGTCGGCACCGGTCCGGTCGAACTGCGTGAGCGCCGAGGTGCCGGTCGCAGCGACCGATACCTCGAATCCCTCTTTACGCAGCATGTACGACAGGGCGTCGGAGAACGACTCCTCGTCCTCGACCACGAGCACGCGGGCCAATGAAGTTCCTTCCGTCGTCGGCGCGACATGTTCGCGCCCCACTGGGACCGGTGGGCGCGGCAGGAGGCCGCCGGCTGGGTTAAGCGCGGTTTTCCGGGTTTTGCGGCGAAGCCGCCCGGAAGACTCAGCGCCCGGCCACACCGGACTCGATCTCAATCGCCGTCGGTGACGGCGAGGGGGACTCTGGGGGTCGCGCGGGTAGGCGCAGGGTGAACGTAGAGCCGTCGCCAAGTGAACTGGTCACGTCGACGCGGCCCCCGTGATTGGTGGCGATGTGCTTGACGATGGCCAGGCCGAGACCGGTTCCGCCGGTGGAACGCGAGCGTGCCTGGTCGGCTCGGTAGAACCGTTCGAAGATGCGATCGACGTCCTGCGGGGCGATCCCGATGCCCTGGTCGGCGACGTCGATCTCGATCCAGTCGTCGCTCTGCCGCATGGCGAGCGAGACCTTGGTGTCCTCGCCGGAGTACGCGATCGCGTTCTCGACCAGGTTGGTGACGGCGGTGGCGATCTGGCTGTCGTTGCCGTAGGCCATGGCGCCCTTGGGCCCGTCGTAGGTGATCTCGATGCCCTTGGCCGAGGAGGTGGTCCGGGTCCGGTCGATCACCTCGGCGATGACCCAGTCGAGCGAGACCGGCTCCGGGTGCGGCAGCGGCTCGGCCCCTTGCAGGCGGCTCAGCTCGAGCAGCTCGTTCACCAGCCGGCCCATCCGGGCGGACTCGTGGTGGATGCGGTCGGCGAAGCGCCGGGCGGCCAGCAGGTCCTCGGACTGCGCCTCGGGCGACGTCTCGGGCAGCTGGGTGGCGTCGAGCAGCGCCTCGGCCAGCAGCTGGAGCGCCCCGATCGGGGTCTTCAGCTCGTGGCTCACGTTGGCGACGAAGTCACGGCGGACCCGGGCCAGCCGGTGCGACTCGGTCACGTCGGCGGCCTCGACCGCCACGTGCGTCGAGTTCAGCGCGACGGCACGCAGGTGCAGGCCGAGCGGCGCCTGCGCGCCGCCGGCGCGACCGCGCGGCAGATCAAGTTCCACTTCCCGGCGTACGCCGGTGCGCCGCACCTGCCCGGCCAGCGTACGCAGGATGGGATGGGCGGCGATGGTGCCGGGCGCCCCGCCGGAGCGGAGCAGGCCCATCGCGCGTGCGGCGGGGTTGACCAGCACCGGGTAGTCGTCAGCGTCCAGGACGACGACCCCGACCCGAAGCGAGTCGAGGCTCTTGCGACCGAGCCCTTTGAGTCCGTTCTTACCCGCCGGGCGATCCTCGTCCGGTTCGATGGCGGCACTCCCCTCCCCTGGTCGCGGCTCGGCCGTGTCGCCCGAGCGGCGGACCCGGGCCAGAGCCAGCCCCGCTCCCACACCGACGGCGAGCGCAGCTGAGACGAGGCCGACGGCATATTCCCACTCCACGCTGCGATCGTAGGGTCATTGTTTACCTGAACCACAGGGCCAAAAGGACTAAACGGGCGCGCGTCGAATAATGTTCACCACTGCGCCCGGCGTCGTTCACCGCTGTTCACGTTGAGGCCGCTGTCCCGACCTAGCGTGGGCAGCACACCCCGGCCGGTCGTCCTACGCCGGCCCTGAGCACCGGGACCAGAACATGCGCGAGGAGTACCAGGCCGACCTCATCGAGGTGAGCCGCCTGCTGGTGACCATGGCGGAGGCGGTCCGCGCCGCGCTGCGCAAGGCGACGACCGCGCTGCTGACCGCGGACCTCAAGGCCGCCGAAGCGGTGATGGAACGCGACGCCGAGGTCGACGCGATCTACGAGCAGGTCGAGGCGAAGGTGGCCGACACCATCGCCCGGCAGGCGCCGGTCGCGGGCGATCTGCGCCGGGTGATCACCGCCCTGCACATCTCGGCCGATCTGGAGCGGATGGGCGATCTGGCCGAGCACGTGGCGAAGACCGCGTCGCGCCGGCACCCGTCGCCGGCCGTGCCGGCCGAGCTGCGCCCGACCTTCAAGCAGATGGCGGAGGTGGCGGACCGGATGGCCGAGAAGATCACCGGCCTGCTGAGCACTCCGGACGTCGCGGTCGCGGCGGAGCTGGAGAAGGAGGACGACGCGATCGACGACCTCGAGCGTCACCTCTTCAAGATCATGCTCGACGACGACTGGCCCTACGGCGCGGAGACCGCGATCGACGGCGCGCTGCTCGGCCGCTTCTACGAGCGCTATGCCGACCACGCGGTCAACATCGGTGAGCACGTCATCTACCTGATCACCGGGGAGCCGGCGAACACCAAGAACTGAGATCGATCCCGGCACGCGTTCTCACCGCGGCCGAGGATCCGGAGGCCGGGACGCCACGGGGGCGTCCCGGCCTCCGTCTGTCACGGGACCGGGCGGTTCAGCGGCCCTGGTTGGCGACGGCGGCGGCGGCCTCCTTGGCGGCCTCCGGGTCGAGGTACGTACCCCCCGCGTTGACCGGGCGCAGGTTCTCGTCCAGGTCGTAGCGCAGCGGGATGCCGGTCGGGATGTTGAGCTTGGCGATCGCCTCGTCGGAGATCTGGTCGAGGTGCTTGACGATGGCGCGCAGCGAGTTGCCGTGCGCGGCGACGAGCACGGTCTTGCCGGCGCGCAGGTCCGGGACGATCGCGTCGTACCAGTACGGCAGGGCGCGCTCCAGGACGTCCTTCAGGCACTCCGACTTCGGCAGCAGCTCCGGCGGCAGGTCCGTGTACCGGGCGTCGCCGAACTGGGAGAACTCGGAGCCGTCCTCGATCGGGGGCGGCGGTACGTCGTACGACCGGCGCCAGAGCATGAACTGCTCCTCGCCGTACGCCTCCAGGGTCTGCTTCTTGTCCTTGCCCTGCAGGGCGCCGTAGTGGCGCTCGTTGAGCCGCCAGTGGCGCTTGACCGGGATCCAGTGCCGGTCGGTGATGTGCAGGGCGATCTCGCTGGTCCGGATCGCGCGGCGCAGCAGGCTGGTGTGCACCACGTCGGGCAACACGTTCTGCTCCTTGAGGAGCTCGCCCCCGCGCCGGGCCTCGTCCTCACCCGTGGCGTCCAGGTCCACGTCGACCCAGCCGGTGAAGAGATTCTTGGCGTTCCACTCGCTTCTGCCATGCCGCAGCAGCACCAGGGTTCCAGTCATGAGCACATCTTCCCCCGCCGCGCCGGGCCGTGTGCGGGCCACCCGGTACGTGTCCGCCGCCACATGGAAACCCGGTTGCGCCGCCCCCTAGGTTGTAAGGGAAAAGCACATGATCAGTGCTTACAGGGAGGCATGGTGCGGGGTTGGTTGCGGCAAGCCGTGGGCGGACTGCCCCGGCAGTTCTGGTTCCTCTGGACCGGCACGCTGATCAACCGGCTCGGCGCCTTCGTGGTGCTGTTCCTCAGCATCTACCTCACCGGCGACCGGCACTTCACGCAGAGCCAGGCCGGCATCGTCCTCGGGCTCTACGGCGTGGGCGGCGCGATCGGCACGATGACCGGCGGGGTCCTCGCCGACCGCTGGGGCCGGCGGCCGACCATGCTCACCGCCCAGTTCGGCGCGGCCGCGCTGATGCTCACCCTGGGCTTCGCCGAGACCTATGCCCAGATCGCGGTCGTCACGCTGCTGCTGGGCTGCTTCTCCGAGGGAGTCCGGCCGGCGTTCTCCGCGATGATGGTCGACGTCGTCCCTGAGCACGACCGGGTCCGGGCGTACTCGCTGAACTACTGGGCGATCAACCTCGGCTTCGCGCTCGCCGCGGTCGCGGCCGGCCTCGCCGCGCAGGTCGACTACCTGCTGCTGTTCGTGGTGGACGCGGGCACCACCCTGCTCACCGCGATCATCACCGCGGTCTTCCTGGCCGAGACCCGCCCGGTCCGGGCGAACAGTCCCGGCCACGCCCGCTCCGCCGGCGGCATGGGCACCGCGCTGAAGGACCGGGTCTTCCTGGTCTATCTGCTGCTCACCCTCGCCTCGGTGCTGGTCATCCTGCAGCACGCCTCGACCCTGCCGATCGCCATGCTGGCCGACGGCTTCTCGGCCGCCACCTACGGTCTGGTGATCGCGGTCAACGGTGTCCTCATCGTGCTGGGCCAGCTCTTCGTGCCCCGGTTCATCGCCGGCCGGGACAGCTCGCGGGTGCTGGCTCTCGCGGTCCTGATCATCGGGGTCGGGTTCGGGCTGGTCGCGATCGCCGAGGCCCCGTGGATGTACGCGCTCACCGTGGTCATCTGGACGCTCGGCGAGATGCTCCAGTCGCCGAGCAACGCCACCACGGTCGCGGCCCTGTCACCGCCCGCGCTGCGCGGCCGTTACCAGGGTTTGAACTCGCTCACCTGGTCGATCGGCACGGCGCTGGCACCGGTCCTGGGCGGCCTGATCCTGCAGAAGGGCGGCGACGTGGTGCTCTGGGCCGGGTGTTTCGGACTCTGCGCCCTGGCCGCGGCCGGTCAGTTGCTCGCCGGTCCGGCGCGCGCCCGGCGGGCCGAGCAGCAGCGGGTGGCCGAGGCACGGGCCGCTCTGGTTGCGGCCGGTTCCTGACACTGAACACATCGGACACCGCGCCAATGGGGAATGCGCACACCATTTGATCGATGCGGGAAAACCACGGAACGGTGGACGGCCGTGAAACAACCCGGAAACAAAAGCGCCGGCGGCGGCGGGCGACACCCATCCCCATAGGCGCCGCCCGCACTAACCGCCGGTCTCGGGTCGCGCCGTCCCCCAACGGCTCATGCCACCCGTCCCCAAACGCCGCTCCGTGGCGATCGTTGCCGATCGACCCGTTCCCCGAACTAACGGCTCGGCGTCCATCGACCACGCTAGTTGGGGCAGTCAAGCCTTACAACCCGATTTCGTGTCGACATCTGTCTCAACCGTCACAATCGCCGACAACCAACCGATCGGAGGATCCACCAATCACTCGTCCGGGCTCCCCCGGGTGGAAGAAATAACTACACCGGGAAATGACGACAGACGGGTGGAACGGAGTACCCACGGACAGGGCGCGGCAAACCGGCGGATGCGGGGTGCACCGTTATTTTCGGCGCCGCTTTAAGCGCTCTGCCATCGACCTTGGGAGATGGAGATCATTTCTCCGGAGCCAGGTGCTTGAAGGCCTGCAGGTTGGCGAGCGACTCGCCGCGCTTGACCCGCCACTCCCACTCCCGGCGGATCGACGTGCCGAAGCCGATCTCCAGCATGGTGTCGAACGACTCGTCGGCGTAGGTGAGCACCGAACCGAGCAGGCGGTCCAGTTCGTCCTCGTCCAGGCCGTTCAGGGCGACCCGGCCGGTCAGGTAGATGTCGCCGGCCGCGTCGATCGAGAAGGCGACGCCGTACATGCGGGCGTTGCGGCGCAGCAGCCAGGCCCAGAGGTCTTCGTGCCGCTCGTCCGGCCGGCGCATCACGAACGCCTCGATCCGCAGCGAGTGCTCGCCGATGATCAGGTTGCAGGCGGTCTTCAGCTTGTGGGTGCCGGGCAGGGTGACCACGTACGCACTGTCGCCGGTGGACTCCCACTCCAGCTCGCGCTCGGTCAGAGCCCGCTCGATCAGTTCCTTCACCATGCGCACGCCCCCTCGAGCCGCGCCGTGATCAGCGCCCGGTGCTCACTCATCGCGTCACGGTAGACCCGTAGCAGCGCCTCGGCGGTCCGGTCCCAGGAGAACCGGGACGCGTGGGCCACCGCGCCGGCCGCCAGACCGCGCCGGTGACCGGGCGCGTCGAGCAGCCGGGTCAGCACGCGGGCCCAGTCGGCCGGGTCGTGCCCGTCGACCAGCACGCCGCTGATCCCGTCGCGCACCGCGGTGACCAGACCGCCCACCGCGGCCGCGACGACCGGGGTGCCGCAGGCCTGCGCCTCCAGCGCCACCAGGCCGAACGACTCGTTGTAGGACGGCACCGCGACCAGGTCGGCGGCCCGGTACAGGGCGGCCAGGTCGGCGCCGGTCTGCGGGGGCAGGAAGACCACCGAGTCGGCGACGCCGAGCGACGCGGCCAGTTCGATCAGCGCGGTCGGGCGGTCCAGGCCGCTGCCGCTGGGGCCGCCGCAGATGACCAAAGTCACGTCGGACGTTCCCCGGGCGCGCATCTCGGCGACCGCGGAGATCAGCACGTCCGGCGCCTTGAGCGGCTGGATGCGGCCGACGAACGCCACGATCCGGCCGTTCTCCGGCAGCCCGAAGCGGGCCCGGTCGACGGCGCCGGGACGGAACCGGCCCAGGTCCACCCCGGGCTGTACGACGCTGACCCGGGCCGGGTCCGCGTCGTAGTGGGTGATCAGGTCCTGGGCCTCGAACCGGGTGTTCGCGACCAGGTGGTCGGACTCCGCGACGACCTGCTCCTCGCCGATCAGCCGGGCCTTCGGCTCGGGCCGGTCACCGCTCGCGATGAACCTGTTCTTCACCTTCGCGAGGGTGTGCGCGGTGTGCACGTGCGGCACACCCCAGCGCTCCCGGGCGAGCCAGCCGACCTGACCGGACAGCCAGTAGTGGGAGTGGATCAGGTCGTAGTGACCGGGCGGGTGTGCCGCCTCGGCGCGCAGCACACCGTTGGTGAACGCGCAGAGCTGCGACGGCAACTCCTCCTTCGCCAGCCCCTCGAACGGGCCGGCGGTGACGTGGCGCACGTGGACACCGGGCAGCATCTCGACCATCGGTGGCAGGCCGCTGGCGGTGGCCCGGGTGAAGATCTCCACCTCGACGTTACGCTCGGCGAGACGCTTCGCGACCTCGACGATGTAGACGTTCATCCCGCCCGCGTCGCCGGTGCCCGGCTGCTCCAGGGGTGACGTATGCACCGAGAGGGTGGCAATCCGTCGTGGGACAGCCAGGCCGCCGGCCCGTAGCTCAGCCACGTGTGAACCCCCTCCGCGTCGCGTCAGAAAAACTTGTTGCGCCAACGTTCATCTTCCCCATCGGCGGTCCACGAACCCCCACGCAGCCGATCGAGGGTGATCCAGGTCATTGGATACCGGGCTTGACCGGCGACGTACGAGAGGATCGGGACATGCAGAAAATCGCTGTCGTCACCGGTGCGTCCAGCGGAATCGGCGCCGCCACGGCCCGCCGCCTCGCCACCGAGGGATTCCACGTGGTCGCGGCCGCCCGGCGCGCTGACCGGCTGGCCGAGCTGGTCGCCGAGATCGGCCCGGAGGCCACCGCGGTCGAGTGCGACGTGACCTCGGACGCGTCGGTGGCACGGCTGGCCGAGGTGGTGACCGGCCTGGGCGGCCCGCTCGCGCTGCTGGTCAACAACGCCGGCGGCGCCCGCGGCCTGGACCCGGTGGCCACCGGGTCGGTCGAGGACTGGAAGTGGATGTACGACGTGAACGTGCTCGGCACCCTGCGCGTCACCCAGGCGCTGCTGCCGGCGCTGGAGGCGAGCGGGGCCGGCACGATCGTGACGGTCGGGTCCACCGCGGCCTTCACCACCTACGAGGGCGGCGGCGGATACACCGCGGCCAAGCACGCCCAGACCGCCGTGGTCGGGACGCTGCGGCTGGAACTGTGCGGCAAGCCGGTCCGGGTGATCGAGATCGACCCGGGCATGGTGCGCACCGACGAGTTCTCGCTCAACCGTTTCGGCGGCGACCGGACGAAGGCCGACTCGATCTACGACGGGGTGAAGGAGCCGCTGGTCGCCGAGGACATCGCGGACGTGATCGCGTTCGCCGCGACCCGTCCCCAGCACGTCAACATCGACCGGCTGGTGATCCGCCCGATCGCTCAGGCCGCCCAGCACAAGGTGCACCGGGAGCAGTAACGGTGACCAGGCCGGTCGGCTCGATCACCCGGGGGACCACCAATCCCAACCGGCTGCGGCGCGTGGACAACTACATCGCGTACCGATGTGCGGCTCTGCTGGCGCAGGCCGCGAGGCCGCTGGTGGTCGACCTGGGCTACGGCGCGACGCCGGTCACCGCGGTGGAACTGCGCGGTCGCCTGGCGGCCGCGGTCCGCGCGGACGTCGCGGTGGTCGGTCTGGAGATCGATCCGGTACGGGTGAGCAGCGCCCAACCGTTCGCGGACCCGCCGTGGCTGGAGTTCCGGCGCGGCGGGTTCGAGCTGGCCGGGCTCGCCCCGGTGGTCGTGCGCGCGTTCAACGTGCTGCGCCAGTACGATGAGCAGGACGTGGCGGCCGCCTGGCGGACGATGACCGCGACCGGCGCGCTGCTCGTCGAGGGCACCTGCGACGAGCTGGGCCGGATCGCCACCTGGGTGGTCGTCGAGCGGGGTGAGCCCCGCACGCTGACCCTCTCCGCCCGGCTGCCGGTGCTGGAGCACCCGTCGGTCTTCGCCGAGCGGCTGCCCAAGTCGCTGATCCACCACAACGTTCCCGGGCACCCGGTGCACGAGCTGCTGCGGGCGCTGGGCCGGGCGTGGGAGACCGAGGCCACTCCGTTCGGGCCGCGGCAGCGCTGGCTGGCCACGGTGCGCCGGATGCGCGCCGAGGGCTGGCCGGTGCTGGACGGCCCGGCCCGCTGGCGGCTGGGCGAGCTGACGCTGACCTATCCCGCCTGAGGGATGACCGCCTTCAGGGCCGCCAGCAGGGCGTCCGCGGTGAACGGCTTCTTCACCAGCAGCGCGTCCGCGCCGACCAGGCCCTTGGTGACGGCGATGTCCTTGGGCAGCCCGGAGATGAAGACCACCCCCAGCCCGGGACGGAGGTCGCTGGCCTGACCGGCCAGCTCCCCACCGGAGGCCCCGGGCAGGGTCAGGTCGGTGACCAGCGCGGCGATCTCCGGATGCTCCCGGCAGACCGAGATCGCCTCCTCCGGATCACCGGCCACCAGCGTCGCGTAGCCACGGCGCTCCAGCATGCGGCGCATGATGTCGCGCAGGTCCTCCTCGTCGTCGACGACGAGGACGGTCGGCCGTTCGGCGACCGGCGCCTCGGACATGGCGATCCTCCTCGCAGCTGGGGTCGTGTTCACGCTATCCGCCGGGTGGGGGTCGCGTACGGCACTTGGCGCAGCCGTTGTCAGGCGGCGCCGATCAGGTGGCCGGTGTGCAGAAGGAGGTTCGGCGAGCCGCTTCCCGCGTTGCGGACGAGGCCGGTGCCGGCGTGCGCGACCAGGTCGTCGCGAACCTGCTGGGGGGCCCAGTCCGGGTGGGCGCCGAGCACCAGGGCGGCCGCGCCGGCGACGTGCGGCGCCGCCATCGAGGTGCCGCTCATCGTCTCGGCGGCGGTGTCCGAGGCGATGCCCGCGGACCGGATGTCGGCGCCCGGGGCGAACAGGTCGAGGCAGGTGCCGTAGTTGGAGAACCAGGCCCGCCGGTCGGTGCGGTCGGTGGCGCCCACGGTGATCGCGGCGGGGGTGCGGCCGGGCGAGTAGTCGCAGGCCCGCTGCTCCTCGTTGCCGCCGGCGATCGTGTAGGTCACCCCCGAGGCGATGGACCGGGTGACCGCCTCGTCCAGCGCCTGGCTGACCTCCCCGCCGAGGCTCATGTTCGCCACGGCCGGCCGCTGCGCGTGCTCGGTCACCCAGTCGACGGCGGCGACGAAGTCCGCGTACGACCCCAGCCCGTCGCAGCCGAGCACCTTCAGCCCGACCAGCTTGACGTCCTTGGCCACGCCGTGGGTGGCGCCGCCGATGGTGCCCGCGACGTGCGTGCCGTGCCCGTGACAGTCGTCGGCGACCGGGTCGTTCCCGACGAAGTCCCAGCCGGAGGCGGCCCGGCCGGCGAACTCCTGGTGCGAGGTGCGGATCCCGGTGTCGATCACGTACGCGGTGACGTCCGCGGCGGACCGGTAGCTGTAGGTGTTCGACAGCGGCAGCGACTGCTGGTCGATCCGGTCCGTGCCCCAGGCGACGTCCGCCGCCTGCTGCCCGGCCGTGCTGATCGTGGCGTCCTGCTCGACGTAGCGGACGGCCGGGTCGGCGGCGATGCGGCGGGCCTGCTCGGCACTCGCGCGCAGGTGGAAGCCACGGATGGTGGCCGAGTAGTCGTCGACGACCGTTCCGCCGTACGCACGCACCAGTTCCTGGGAAGCTGAGGTGACACCGCTCGTTCCGGCGGACGCCGGGTCGAGCACGACGATGTAGCTACCCGCGATGGCGCCGGCGGCGCCGGCCCCGGCGATCGTGCCGACGGCCGGAGCGGCGGTCTCCCCGGCGAGAGCCGGGCCGGCCAGGCCGGAAAGGGCGGCTGTGGCGGCGCTCGCGGTGGCGATCAGACGGAAAGCCAGGCGACGGGCGTCGGTACCGAACAAAAGCACTTCCTCTCGGTCTTGCTCCGGCTCGAGGGGCATGCCGTAAGCACTTGAGGGAAATGCTGAAAAGGAACAGGAGCAAGCTCGGGTACGCCCCGGTTGCACGCACGGTGCGGTTATCCGTGACCGATTCGGATCGGACGGATCACACCGGGGAACCTCTAAGCCGACCGTGCCGCGGGCCGAATCTCACGCTGTCAGGACCGCTGCACCGCATTGAGCAAGGAGAGCGATATGACCACCCTGCTGTCGCCCGAGATCGACATCGTCGGCGAGCTGACCGAGCGCTGCGATCGCTGCGGCGCGGCCGCCAAGTTGGAGGTCGCCCTCACCAGCGGTGGCGAACTGGCGTTCTGTGGCCATCACGCCAACCGGCACCACGCCGACATCGCGCGGGTCGCGAGCAAGATCCGCCTGGAGGACGGCTTCAGCTGGGCGGGCAAGTAACCGCCCGTTCCGGTAAGCCGCGTTATGCTCTTTCCCTCACGTCTTGGGGGTATATGTGCATATCGCGGCGCATGGCGTGGGCAGGCTGTCCCGGCTGATCGCCGGGTGCGCCGGCGTCACGGTCGCCGTCCTCGGCGTCCTGGACACGCGCACGCTCAATGACGGTGCACCGTCGGGCGGGGTGATCCCCGACCCGGCGGCAGCGCTCGTTCCGGCCGGGATCGCCCTCCTCCTCCAGGTGATGCCGGTCTCCGGCGCGCGGTCCGCACGGGCCCGTTCCACCATGGCGGCGCTCCTCGCGCTGACCGCGGCCGGTCTCGGCGGCGCCGCCCTGGGCGTTCATCCCGCCGCGGCGGTGGCCACGCTCCTCGCCGGGCTGGCCCTCGCCTGTCTCGACCTGCGCCTGCCCCGCCGCGCCGGCATCGTCTCGTTCCGGGTCGCCGACCCGCTGCTGCTGGGCGCCGCCACGATCGCGCTGGTCGCCCTGGTCCCCCGGCTGTTCGCCCCGACCTTTCCGGCCGGCGGTGAACCCGACAGCGTGATGCCGCTGCCGCTGGCCGGCGCGCTGCTGCTGCTGGCGACCGGCACCATCCTGGCCCGGCCCGAGACGGGGCCGTTGCGCACCCTCGACGACTCGGGGCCGCGCATCGCCGTACGCCGGCTGGCCCCCGCTCTGATCGCCACGCCCCTCATCGCCGCGCTGGTCAGCGCGTTCGCGGTGCGGACCGGGATCAGCCGGCCGGCCGCCGCGGTGAGCACCGGCGTGATCCTCGCCGCGCTCGCGCTGCTGGCACTGCTCGCCTACCTGGTCCGCACCCTCGACCGCGCCGACCGGCGGCAGCGTCACCTGCTCGCCGAACTGCGCGACCGGCAGGATTTCGCCCAGACCCTGCTGCAGTCGATGAACGAGGCCGTCATGGTGCTCGACGCCAACTACCGGGTGATCGACGTGAACCGGCGGTGGCGCGAGCTGACCGGGCACGACGACGCCGTCCGCGAGCCGCCGCCGCTGCCCCCGCCCGGCACCGGCCAGGACTGGTCCATCCCCCGCGCCGACGGCACCGAGGTGCCGGTGCTGGCCACCATGGCCGCCATCCCGGACGCTGCCGGCGCACCCCGCGGTTACGTCGCCACCTGCGTCGACATCGGGGCCCGCAAACAGGCCGAGACCGCGCTCACCGAGCACGCCGCCGAGCTGGAACGCGGCAACGCGGAACTCGCCGCGGCCCTCGCCTTTAAGAACGACCTGACGTCGATGCTCACCCACGACGTGGCACAGCCGATCAGCTCGATCGCCAGCCTCGCCGAGCTGCTCTGCGCGGACTGGGCCGACCTGCCGGAGGACATCCGGCTGGAGCTGGCCACGAAGATCGACAAGAACACCCGCCGGCTGATCAAGATGATGAACGACCTCCAGTTGCTCTTCCGGCTGGACACCGGCACGGTGACCGCCCGCCGGGTGCCGGTCCCGCTGCTCGAGGTGGTGGAGACGGTCAGCGCCACGACCGCGGCCGAGGGCGACGTCGAGATCGCGATCGACGAGGACCTGACCGCGCTCGCCGACCGCGGCCACCTGACCGTCGTGGTGGAGAACCTGCTGAAGAACGCGCTGGGCCACGGGGCGCCGCCGATCCACGTGCAGGCCGACCGGCAGGACGCCGGCACCGTGCTGCTGGTGGTGCAGGACAGCGGCACCGGGATTCCCGAGGACCTGCTGCCCAACCTCTTCGGCCGGTTCATCCGGGGCGCGGGTCTCGGCCTGTTCATCGTCCGGCACCTGGTCGAGGCGAACGGCGGCTCGGTTCGCTACGAGCACGCCGTACCCCGCGGTGCCCGCCTGCTGGTCACGCTGGAGACCGCGCCCGCATAGCAAAAGGCCGGCCCGAAGGCCGGCCTCTGTTTCGTGCGCGGTGTCAACCGCGCTCCTCCTCGTTGATCATGCCTTCGCCCCACATGTCGGCGTTGCCGGTGCGGCCGCCCATCCGGGCGCTGCCGGCCACGCCACCGGAGCGCATGTCGCGCTCAAGATCTTGGGCACCTCGTACGGCGGACGGCGTCTTCAGGTCCGCCGAGGTCGGCGCGCTGTGCAGCGGGTTGTCGGTGAGGCGGGTGCCGGTCGGGTCGGCGTTGCCGAGGTCGGCCGCGCCGGTGTCCCAGCCCGCGCCGGGACCCGGCTGCGAGGTGCTGGGCCGGTTGCGGATGCGCGCGGCAACGGATGCCGGCGAGGCCGGGAACAGCCGCTTTGCGCTCGCGCCGGTCGGCATCGGGCGCCCGCCCAGCACGCCGCTCTCGACCAGGCCCTTGAACGTGGTCAGGTCGGCCTTGAGGCGGCGGTTCAGCGACTCCTGCCCGTGCCGGTCACTCGGCATGAGGAACGCGATGTCGGCTTCCAGTTGGGCCACGACCTGGGTTTTCGTCTCCCCCATCGGGCGCAGCGTGATCGTCTCGGCGAGCAGCGGCCCCTCCATCGTCGACCAGGAGACGCGCTCGTCCGGCGACCGCTCGATGATCTGGGCGTCGAACTCGCGGCGCTTCCCGTCGACGTCCATGATCCAGTGCGTCTGGTCGGCCCCGATCGAGGTCACCTGACGGACGCCGGTCATGAAACGCGGGTAGTTCTCGAATGCCGCGAGCTGCTCGTACACCGTGTGCACCGGTGCGCTGACCTCGATAGCCTGCTGAACCATACTCATCGCAACTCTCCCATGCAGAAGTCCCGGCATGACAGAGAGTACGGAGACGAACGCAAGTCGTGTTCGGTTTCGCGGAGACGCGGTTTCAGAATCGGCGAAGGTACTGCCAGCGGCCCACCTCGGCGGCGTACCGGGCGTCGCTCGCGGGGAGCACGGGCACCCCGGCGTCGCGCAGCATCTCCACCAGCCGCACCGACGGGCTGCGCCAGGCCTCGCTGATCTCCACCACCGTCCCGGTCGTCCGGCACGCCGCGGTCAGCTCGCCGACCAGCGCCGGGCTGATCACGGTGTCGTCGATGCCGGCCTGGGTCAGCAGCGCGAGCGGGCGGGCCAGCTGCGACGGCACGTAGCGGGAGGCCCGCTCGATGCCCCGCACGGTCACCAGCACCAGCGCCTCGGCGACCTGCTCGGCGGTCACCTGGCCGGCGGTCAGCCGCGACCGGATCTCCCGGGCGTCAAGCAGCTCGTCGCCGAACGGCAGGGCGGAGACCGCGACCGAGAGCGTGTCCAGCTGGGTCAGGTCGGGCGGCAGGGCGAGCCAGCCGTCCGGGCGGACGACCTCCACCTCGGCGGCGACGCGCAGCCGCAGCTCGGTGCGGTGCCGGGCCCGGCGCACGGCGTCGGCGTACGCGGTGAGCCAGGTGGTGTCCGGCCCGGCCTGGTCCGCGAAGGTGAGGGCGGTGAGGCCGGCCCGGTCAGCCGCCGAGACCACCACACCGACGGCGTCCCGGCCGGCCGCGAAACCGGTGTGCACATGGGCATCCACCGTCAGATCCAGCGCCGAGGCGGTACCGACCGCACCGCCACCGATGACTGCTTCGCGCTCTGCGCCCACACTCGCTCCCCTGATGAAGGGACGGGATATCCGTCCGAGGAGAAGACTGCGGTCCCCACGTTGTCTCCGGGGTCAGCAGCGGGTGCGGGTGAGGTGCGTCCTGCGCCGCGACTTCGGCAACCGTTCCGCACTCGACGGGCACCGGGACCGGCATCCGTCGCCCGTCAACCTTTCCGGTACGCGCGCACGCACCCGCGTGCCGGGAAGGGAAGGCATGAAGGTTCGACATCAGGGCCGTACCGTGCTGGCGGCCGCGGCTGCCGCGAGCCTGCTGAGTCCACTGCTGCCCGCGGTCTCCGCACCGGCGGCTGCCGCCGGCAAGGTACCCACCTTCACCGGGACCGCCCAGACCGGTGGGACGCGGCTCAACCTGCGGCGCACCCCGTCCGCGGCGGCCGAGCGGTTCGGCTCCGTCGCCAACGGCGCGAAGGTGTGGATCGTCTGCCAGGTCACCGCGCAACGGATCACCGGCACGGTGCGGACCACGAACCTGTGGAACCGGCTGGCCAACGGCGCGTACGTGTCCGACGCGTACGTCGTACGGTCGGCCGCCAAGATCCCGGCGTGCGCGCCGGCGCCGGTCGCGTCCCGCCCTCCGGCGCCGGACCCGGCGCCGAGGATTCCGGCACCGGTCAAGGGTGAGCGCTGGGGCCTGCCGGTGAGTGCCGGAATGGTCAGCGGATTTCGCACCGTGGCCCGCCCGGCGCACGACGGCGTCGACCTGTCCGCCAAGCGCGACACCCCGATCCTGGCGGCCGCGGCCGGCACCGTGATCCGGGTGGTCTGCAACGTCTCGTCCGGCACCTGCGACGTCGACGGCAACCGCACCCTCCGGGGCTGCGGCTGGTACGTCGAGGTCCAGCACGCCGGCGGCATCGTCACCCGGTACTGCCACATGGTCCGCCGCCCGGTGGTCACGGTGGGGCAGACGGTGGCCCTCGGTCAGCTGCTCGGCCACGTCGGCACGTCCGGCTCGTCGTCCGGGCCGCACCTGCACTTCGAGGTGCACGTGGACGCGGCGCCGGCAACCCACGCCAACGCGGTCGACCCGATCGCGTTCCTGCGCGCCCGCGGCGTGCAGCTCTGAGATTCCCCTTCGGACGGAGAACGCCCGCCGCGACCGGCGGCGGGCGTTCTTTTCACTCGTCCGAGTCGGACTTCTCCAGCATTCTGGTCAGTGCGTGGACGGCATCCTCGGTGGGCGAGGCAGCCGCCCGGTTCGCGTCCTGAAGCTCGCGGTACACCTCTTCACGATGCACCTGCACGTCGCGAGGAGCCTGAATGCCCAGCCGGATGACGTCGCCGCGGGCTTCGAGCACCGTGATGACGACGTCGTCCCCGATCATCACGCTCTCCCCGGCCCGCCGGGTCAACACAAGCATCGGTGCCCTCCTCCATCCATGGAACGGACAGCATGGCAAAGGCGCGGCCGCGAGGAAACACGGCCGCGCCTGCAGTGAACCCTTTTCAACCGGCCAACGCTGCTGCCCTGGCCGCGTTGAAAAAGCCTCAATGGAGGGTCAGAAGTTGCGATTCATGATCGCTCGGACCGGGAAGTTCGACCCGGTGAGAACGACCTGCATGGCTCGCATGCTGTCCCGGTCGACGACGATCGGCGCGAGGAGGTTCGCGGTGGTCTCCTCGGTGCCCGCGGTGATCACCGTGAGCAGCAGCAGGCGGTCCGGGTCCTTGGTGTTCAGCGCGGCGAACACCTCGTTCTCGATCTCCGGGGCGTAGTCCGGGAAGAACGGCTCGGGCGGCGCGACCAGAAAGCGCAGCTCCGGGTTGTCGAGCGACGTGAAGGCGTAGAGCAGGCCTTCTTCGTTGAGCCGCACCAGAACGAATTCCCGGTGAGCCGGGAACCCGGGCATGGGCACCGCCATCGAGATGGTCGGCAGACCCAGCGACGGGTCGGTCATGGTGGACTCAATCGGTCGGGATGCGGTGCGAGTAGTCATGGTCACCTCAGGAAATCGATGAGCGAGGGCTGGATCACCTTGGCCGTGGCGGCCAGGGCGGCCTGATACGAGGTCTGCTGGAGCTGCAATTCCATGATCGCCTTCGGCAGGTCGACATCCTCGATATCGGAAAGCTGCGACGACACGGACATCAAGCGATCCTCAGCGGACTGCTTCATCTGGGTAACCCGATTGTATCGGGCGCCTACGTCCGAAAGAGTGGAAGTCAGGAGATTGGACGCTTTATCCAAGTTCTCCAGACCCTTGGTGATAGAGGCCTCATCTCCTCCCCGCATGGCGTCTGTCAGGCTGTCCAGGACCCGAAACAGCTGTGCCTCGTTGTCGGTCCCGTCCGCGTTCTTGTCGGTGCCGAATACCTCCGGGCCGCGTACGTCGACCCGGACCTTCGCGTTCGGCCCGATGGCCCGGAGAACCTGGCCGTTCTCCTCCCCGATGTAGCCGCCGGACGCGGCATCGTAGGCGGCCGGGTCAGCCGTGGCACCACCGAAGACCGGCCGGTCCAGGTACTTCGCGTTGGCGTACTGAAGCAGCGTTCCTTTGATCTGCTCGATCTCCTGGGCGCGGGCCCGGTTCGCCTCCGGTGTGCTGCTGGAGCCGGAACTGGCGGCCGCGACCGTCAGGTCGCGAACCTTGGCGATCAGCGTGGTCGCACTCTGCAGGGTGTCCTGCACCATGCCGAGCCGGCCCATCGCGTCGTCGGCATTGGTGGAGTACTTCTTGTTCGCGCGTATCTCGCCGCGCAACTGCAGTGCGGTCACCGTGCCGGTCGGCGAATCCGACGGGCGATGTAATTGCTTGCCACTGGAGATCTGATCCTGCGCGGTCTGGGTCCGGGCGAGATTTCGTTGCAGGCTCGCCATCGTCCGGGTGCGCACACTGCTTTCGGTGACCCGTGGGCTACTCATTGACTGAACTCCCCTTACCTACCGACCAGCCCGGTCCTGTTGATCAACTGGTCGAGCATCGAGTCGATGGTGGTGAGCACCCGGGAGGCCGCCTCGTAACCCCGCTGGTAGGTCAGCAGGTTGGTCATCTCCTCGTCGAGGTTCACCCCGGACTCCGCGTCCCGCGCGGCGTCCACCTGGTCGGTCACCGAGTTCTGGATGTCGCGCCGGCGGATCGCGGACTGCGCGGAGACACCCAGGTCGCCGATGAGCGCCTGATACTCGGCGTCGGCGTCGGTCCGGGACGTGGCCAGCTCGGACAGGTCGTCGGCCACGACGCCGTCCAGGATCTTCGGCACCGAGTTGCCGGACGGGTCACCCGACGAGACGGCAAGCTTTTCCGGGTCGGTGACACCGACCTTGATGTTCGCGGCGGAGAGCGGCGCGGAGGAGTCGATCCGGACGAAGAACGGGTCGCCGTGCGTGCCGTCCATCGCGAACCCTCCAGCGTGGACGGTGCCGTCCGCGCTGGTGCCGCCGGCGTAGACCGCGTTCACCGAGTCAGCCAGCTTCGTCGCCACCGTGTCCAGGCGCTGGGAGATGGTCTGCAGCGTGCCGCCACGGGCGAGCAGTTCCATCGAGGCGCCCAGGGTTCCGCCCGCGCTGACCGGTCCCTTCGTGTCGGCCCAGTCCAGGTTCACGTCGACGGTGGCGAGGTCCTCGAGCCGGGTGGCCCCGTGGGGCCGAACCTCGATGGTCCGGGCGGAGAAGTCACTGACCAGCTGGGCGCTGCCGACATAGACGTTGACCCCGCCGTCGGGCGTGTCAGTCGCCGTGGCGCCGACCAGCTCGGAGAGCTTGAGGATCTGCTGGGCCCGCTGGTCCTGCAGCTCGTTAGCCTGCAGACCGGCCTGGGTGGCGATGACGATCTCCTTGTTCAGCTTCGCCACCGCCTCGGCGGCCTTGTTCACGTCGCCGACGTACGTCTCCAGGCCGGCCCGGGTCGACTTGTACTGGCTGTTCAGAGCCCCGGCCGCGTCGTTCAGCGTGGCCGCGACCGTGGTGGCCTGCTCGATCAGGGCGGCCTTCGGCGCGGCCTTGTCGGGGTTCGCGGCGACGGTGTTCCAGCCGTCCCACATGTCCTGCAGGCGGGCCTGCAGCGCGGTGTCGCTCGGCTCCGCGAAGACGTCCTCGATCAGCCCGTACGCCCCGGCCCGCGCGTTGTGGTAGGCCGAGTTGGCGTGCTCGGTGTAGCTGCGATGGTCGAGCGCCGTGTTGCGCATCCGCTCCACCGAGGAGACGGTGACGCCGCTGCCGACCGCGTCGGTGGTCGCGTAGATGCCGGGCACCAGGTTGGCGTTCTGCGCGTGCATGACCACGCGCTGCCGGGTGTAACCCTCGGTGCTGGCGTTCGCGATGTTCTGGCCCGTGACGTCCAGGCCCCGGCGCTGTGCGTAAAGAGAAGTGAGTGCGGTGTTGAGTCCGCTGAATGTGCTGCCCATCAGATCGCCTCATCAACCAGAGTGGGGCGCCGCACGGCGCCGCTGACGGTCTGGCCCTGCGGTCCGTACGTTTCCACAGTCTCGGCGAACGCGAGCATGGTTTCGCGAGCCGCACGCTGCCCCGCGGTGAGCAGGTCACGATTGACGTCGGCCAGGGCCCGGATCTCCGACGTCAGCATGAGGAACGCCTTGCGGTGCTGGTGCAACAGGTCCGACCAGGGATCGGGTGCCGCGTCCGCGAGCTCACCGAGCGAGGCGTCCGGCGACAGACCGAGTTCGACGGCGACCTCCTGCGCGTAGGCGGCGCGGATCACCTCCGTCTGCCGGATCTGATCCAGTACCACCTCCACCTCGCGAGTGGCGTGGCTGAGCCAGCGTGACCGGTTGGACGCGAGGAGCAGCTGCTCCTCCTCAAGCTTGAACAGCAGCATCTCGAGCAGCTCACGTGAACGCCACAGGACGCTGGCCAGGTCGGTCAGGCTCACCCGGTCCTCCGTCGTATCGCTGGGTCGGGCTCACCCCCTCGGCAGGCCCGCTCATTCGGACAGGTCGGCACATCCGCCGTGCCGCTGAGCGGTTTCCGACGATCGCCCCAGCTGCCCACCCAAAGACGGACTGGGGGCGGCGCTTTCTTCGGTTCGCCCGAAAAGACCGAAAAAATCTCAGAGAATCCTCATGGCCTCTCGGCGACCAGCCGAATGGATGGGGCGTAACACCACGGCCTACGGACGGGCCGAGTCAGACCCCGATCAAGGAGGAATCACCCCAATGGGTCTTCGCATCAACCAGAACATCGCCGCGCAGAACGCCTACCGGAACCTGTCGGTGACGGACAACCAGATGGCGAAGTCGCTGGAGAAGCTCTCCAGCGGTTTCCGCATCAACCGGGCGGCGGACGACGCGGCCGGCCTCTCGATCTCCGAGGGCCTGCGCTCGCAGATCGGCGGCCTCAAGACTGCCGTTCGTAACACCCAGGACGGCGTGAGCGTCGCCCAGACCGCTGAGGGCTCGCTCAACGAGGTCACCTCGATCCTGCAGCGTATGCGCGACCTGTCGGTGCAGACGTCCAACAGCGGTGCCATGGACGCCGACGCCAAGGACGCCGCCAACAAGGAGATGAAGCAGCTCAACGCCGAGCTCGACCGGATCGGCAGCACGACCTCCTTCGGCAAGGCAAAGCTGCTCGACGGCACCTTCGGCGCCACCAAGCAGATGGCCAGCACCGGATCGGTCGACCTTTCCGACAGCACCGTGCAGAGCACGCTGGCCGGTGGTTTCAGCTTCACCCTGACCGAGGCCGACGGGAACGCCCTCAGCGCGAACAACACCGTCACCTTCGCCGCGAACGAGATCACCTCGGACATGAGCGGCCAGGACATCGCCAAGGCGATGAACGAGAAGATCTCGACGGTGCTCAAGGCGAACGGCATGCAGGGCAACGAGGTCAGCATGACGGCCACCACCGGCACCGACGGTGAGGTGTCGTTCAAGATGACCGGTGTCGGCGACTTCGCCATGACCGACACCGGCACCGGCGCCGCCCTCGGTATGGACACCTCCACCACCACGGACATCGCCGGCCTCACCAACACCGGCCGTTTCCAGGTGGGCGCCAACGCCAACGCCAACGAGCGCATCGGCGTCTCGATCGGTGCGGTCAACTCCGGCACGCTCGGCACCATCGCGCTGGACCTGACCACCTCGGACGGCCCGAACAAGGCCATCACCGCGCTGGACAAGGCGATCCAGTCGGTGTCCGACTCGCGGGCGGCCCTGGGTGCCATCCAGAACCGCTTCGAGCACACCATCAACAACCTGAACGTCGCGGTGGAGAACCTCTCCGCCTCCGAGTCCCGGATCCGCGACACCGACATGGCGCAGGAGATGGTGTCGTTCACGCGCGCCCAGATCCTGACCCAGGCCGGCACCTCGATGCTGTCCCAGGCCAACCAGTCGGCGCAGGGCGTTCTCTCGCTGCTCCGCTAACCGAACTGCCACCGAGCACAACTCAATCGGCAACGCAAACGAACCGAAGAGGAAGGGGTAGCCGGCGATCGCCCGCCGGCTACCCCTTCCCAGTTCCCGCCCGCAGTTCCCGCACTGAAAGCGAGCTACCGTGTCCAGCTCTGTCGACGGCCTCGTCAGCGGTCTCAGCACCTCCAGCCTGATCAGCAGCCTCATGCAGGTCGAGGCAGCCCCGCAGAACCGGCTCAAGACCAAGGTTCAGACCGCCGAGAACACGGTGGCCTCCTACATGTCCGTGAACAGCAAGCTGGGCGCGCTGAAGAGCTCCGCCGACACGTTGGGCCAGCTCCCCACCTGGCGGGCGCTCCAGGCGACCTCCAGTTCCACGACGGTGACCGCGACCGCGACGGGTGGCACGAACTCGGCGGCGGGGAGCACGACGTTCGACGTCATCTCGACGGCCTCCGCCCAGGTCGCGACGATGGAGTACGCGGCCGGCAACAACGACGCGACCGGGAACAACGGAACCAAGCTGACCTTCCGGTTCGGCACGCCGCCCGGGGCCCCGGTCGAGGTAGCGCTCGGGACGAGCAAGAAGCCGGCCGACATCGCTGCGGCGATCAACGGCACCAAGGGCCTCAACGTACGGGCCGGTGTCGTGACCACCAGCACGGGCGCCACCGTCCTGCAGCTCAGCAGCACCAAGCCGGGTACCGAGAACGCGTTCCAGGTGACCGGTCTCTCCAACGGGGTCCTGCCCGAGCCGACCGTGGTGACCGCCGCGGAGGACGCCAAGATCCGCGTCGGACGGCTGGCCGGCCCCAGCGAGCCGGAGTACATCCTTCCGGGCGACCCGGGCTACCCGGCGCTCTCCCCGGGCAGCTACGAGGTCAAGAGCAGCAGCAACACCTTCACCGGGCTGATCGCCGGCGTCTCGGTCACGGTGACCAAGCCGGAGGTCGGCGTCACGGTCAGCGCCAACATCGACACGGCCGGCATCGCGGAGAAGATGCAGGCCTTCGTCGACGCCGCCAACGCGGTTCTCGAGGAGGTCTCCGCGCAGACCGCCTACGACCCCAACACCAAGAAGAGCTCACCGCTCACCGGTGACTTCATGGTGCGCGAGCTCAGCTCGAAGATCATGGGCTCGATCAGCGGTGGCCTCTCCTACGCCAACCCGAAGTTCAACGAGCTGGCCCCGGTCGACCCGGTCACCAACCCCAAGACGCTCTCCTTCGGCAGCCTCTCGCAGTTCGGGATCCAGCTCGAACGCTCCGGCAAGCTGTCCTTCAAGGCCTCCGAGTTCGTCGCCGCCTACCAGGCCGACCCCGCCAAGATCCAGGAAGCCGTGATCGGCATGGCGGACAACTTCGAGGAGCAGACCAGCAAGCAGGCGGGCAGCGTCACCTCGGTCATCCTCGGACGGCGCCAGGAGATCGACAACTTCAACGCGCAGATCAGCAACTGGGACACCCGCCTCGCGGCCCGCAAGCTCGCGCTGCAGAAGCAGTACACCAACCTCGAGACCGCGCTCGGCAACTTGAAGAACCAGTCCAACTGGCTCGCCGGCCAGCTCGGTGGCCTGGGCTGACCGATCACCGCGCCAGCCCGACCGGACCGGACCATCAGTGAGGAAAACCAGTGAGCGCACCCAATCTTCGTGACCGTTACCTGCAGGACTCGATCAACACCGCCTCGCCGGGCAAGTTGCTGACCATGCTCTACGACCGCCTGATCCTCGACCTGATGCAGGGCGAGGAGGCGTTCCGCAACGACGACCGGGAGGTCGCCAACGAGAAGATCAGCCACGCTCAGGAGATCATCATCGAGCTGCGCTGCAGCCTCGACATGGAGGCCTGGGACGGCGCGCCGGGACTGGCGAACCTCTACGGCTTCATCCTGACCGAGCTGATCGGCGCCAACATCAAGCGCGATCCCGACCGGGTCGCCGGGTGCCGCAAGCTGCTGGAGCCGCTGCGCGACGCGTGGCGCGAGGCCGCCGCGGCCGGGACATGAGCACCGCGACGCCGGCCGTGGACTGGCGGGAGGCCTGGACCGCCGCCCTCGACGAGCTGGAGATGGACGTCGTCGCGGTCGAGACGATGCTCGCCGACGAGCGCCGGCTCGCCGAGACGCCGCCGTCGGACCTGTGGCGCCCGCCGACCGAGCTCGGCGCGCTGCCGCTGGAGCTGCGCCCCCGGGCCGACGCGATTCTGACCCGCCAGCTCGCCGCGGCGGAGGAACTGGCCCGGCGGCTCACCGCCAACCGCCAGCAGTCGGCGATGACGTCCCGGATCGAGACCGGCGAGGCGGTCAAGCGCCCCGTCTACCTCGACTGCGCCATGTGATCACGAACGGGAGAACGTCCCGGAGCCCCGAGCGGGGGTCCGGGACGTTTTCGTGTGCAACCTCCCAGCAACCGCTTGGGACTCAGCGGATCGGCGGTCACGCCGAACTGCATGGTACGAGCACGGATTGCTCAAGTACTTCAAGCCAAGGATCGGCGACATGACGGATATCGACTAGGGAGAAACCTATGTTCGACGACCGCTCGTCGTCCGCACTGCGCGTCGCTGTCGCGGGCCTCGCGGCCCGGCAGACCGCCATCGCCAACAACATCGCAAACATCGAAACCCCCGGCTACCGGGCGCGTAAGGTCAAGTTTGAGGAGGCGCTGAGCAGCGCCGTAGCCCGTGGCGAGTCGCCGCTCGGGGTTACTCCGAGCATCCAGCAGTCGCTGGAGCCGACCAAGCTCAACGGCAACAACGTCAACCTCGACCACGAGACGCTGCAGCACATCGACACCACGATGCGCTACCAGCTGACCATCCGTGCACTGGACGGCAAGTACAACTCGCTGCGCGAAGCCATCAAGGGGGCCTGAGGATGAGCATCTTCAACGCGATCGGCGTAGCCGGCACCGGCGTCACCGTCTACCGCAAGTGGCTGGACGCGGTGGCCGACAACATCGCCAACGTCAACACCACCACCCGTACCTCGGAGAACGCCTTCCAGGCGCGCTACGTGCAGGCACGTGCCGCGCAGGACGGCAACGGCGCCGAGGTGGCCGGGGTGCACTTCGGCAGTGCCGAGGGTGTGCTGGCCTACGAGCCGGACAACCCGCTGGCCGACGCCGAGGGCTACGTCCGCCGGCCGGACATCGACATGGGCAGCCAGATGGCCCAGATGATGATGGCCCAGCGTTCGTACCAGGCCAACCTGGCGGTCGTCGACCGGGCGCGGGACTCCTACACCGCTGCGATCAACCTCGGGAAGTGAGTGTTGTGAGCTCACCGATCAACCCGATCGGCGGTTTCTCCGGCATCGCCGGCATCGGGGGGACCGACTGGTTCTCCGGTGCCGGCGAGGCTACCGGCACCGCCGCGGCCAAGGGCCCCAACGCCGACTTCGCCGGGATGCTCGCGCAGGGCATCGAGAACGTCCAGGCAGCGCAGACCAAGGCCAGCGACCTGGCGGTTCAGGTCGCCGACGGCACCTTGAAGGACCCGGCCCAGTACACGATGGCCGCCACCGAGGCCTCCCTCGGTCTGCAAATGACCATGGCAATCCGCAACAAGGCCGTCGAAGCTTTCCAGGAAATCATGAGGATGCAGGCCTGACATGACCGACCGCCTTCCCGCTCCGGTACGCCGAGTCACGGACACCTTCAAGTCCTTCACACCGGGACAGAAGGCTGTCACGATCTTCGCCGTCATCGCCATCCTGGTCGGCGGCTACTTCTTCGCCACCTGGGCGGCCAAGCCCTCGTACCAGATTCTGTTCAACAACCTCTCGACCAAGGACGCGAGCGCGATCGTCGAGTCGCTCCAGAAGTCGGGTACGTCGTACGAACTGGCCAACGACGGGCAGACCATCCTGGTGCCCCGGGACCAGGTGAACGCTCTGCGGCTCCAGCTGTCCGGCGAGGGCCTGCCGAACGACGAGGGCACCGGCTACTCGCTGCTCGACCAGCAGGGCATCACCACCAGCGACTTCATGCAGCACGCCAACTACCAGCGGGCGCTGGAGGGCGAGCTCGCCAAGACGATCAAGTCGATCGACGGCGTCGAGGCGGCCACCGTGCACCTCGTCATGCCGCAGGAGGACGTCTTCACCGACGACCAGAGCAAGCCGACCGCGTCGGTGCTGGTCGCGTCGAAGGCCAACAACCCGCTCGAAGAGCCCCAGGTGCAGTCGATCGTGCACCTGGTCGCCTCGAGCGTCGAGGGTCTCGACCCGACCCAGGTCACGGTGGCCGACTCGGAGGGCCGGATGCTCTCCGCCGGCGGCGGTGCGGCCATCGCCACGGGCGGCAGCAACAGCGCCGAGCAGCAGACCGTCGCCTTCCAGAACCGGATGAACTCCTCGTTGCAGCGCATGCTGGACAACCTGGTGGGTCCGGGCAACGCGGTGGTCACCACGACGGCGGAGCTGGACTTCGACCAGACCGAGACGCGCAGCAAGACGTACAGCGCCGACCCGGCCGTGCCGGCCGAGTCGGAGAGCATCAACACCGAGACCTACTCGGGCAGCGGCTCCGGCAACGGCGGAGTGCTCGGCCCGGACAACATCCAGGTCCCCAACGGCACCGGCTCCGGCCAGTACTCGAACAAGAACGAGGTCCGTAACCGGCAGCTCAACGAGGTGCAGGAGGTACGTCGCAACGCGCCGGGCGGCATCGACCGGCTCAACGTCTCGGTCCTGCTGAACAGCACCACCGCGGGTGCGGTGGACGCCAACCAGGTGCAGCAGCTGATCAGCGCGGCGGCCGGTATCGACGCCACCCGCGGTGACACCATCGCGGTCGCCTCGATGCCGTTCGACACCAGCGCGGCGGACGCGGCCAAGGACGAGCTCGCTGCCGCGGCGGCTGCCGAGAAGGAAGCCAAGCAGCTCACGCTGATCAAGACGGCCGCCCTGCTCTTCGTGGTCCTCGCGCTGGTCTTCCTGGCCTGGCGGGCGAACCGGCGCGCCAAGAAGCGTCAGCAGCTCACCGAGGAGGAGCGCCGGCACCTGGAGGAGATGCAGGCCGCGCTCGAGGCCCAGCGTCAGGCGGAACTGGACGCCACCACGGCCATCGCCGGCGTGAACATGCTGGAGAGCGCCGAGGTCGCGGGACGCGACGACGAGGCCCGTCAGGAACGGCACCGCGAGATCGAGGACCTGGTGCGGGACAAGCCCGACGAGACCGCCGCGCTGATTCGCAGCTGGATGGCGGCGGACTCCTCGCACTGACCTCCCTGACACCAAGCACGACCGTTTGAGGAGTATCCGTTGACCACACCCGCGCTCACCACGCTGTCGATGACGGGCGTACGCAAGGCCGCGATAATGCTGGTCCAATTCGGCAAGGAACAGTCCGCGCAGGTGCTCGCGAACATGACCGAGAAGGAGGTCGAGATGCTGTCCGCCGAGGTGGCTCGGCTGGGCAAGCTCGACCCGGTTCAGGTCGACGACGTGATGGACGAGTTCTACGCCATGGCCACCACCCGGTACGCCGGGTCCGGTGGCATGGACTACGCCCGGGAGCTCCTGGAGGCGTCGCTCGGCAAGGACCGGGCGGCGCTCATCCTGGACCGGCTCGAGGCCTCGATGAACGACATCCCGTTCAACTTCCTCAGCAACGCGGACCCACGGCAGCTGCTCTCCTACGTCCAGTACGAACACCCGCAGACCATCGCCCTGGTCCTCGCGCACATCCCGTCCGGCCTGGCCTCCTCGATCCTGGCCGGCCTGCCGCTGGAGGTGCAGACCGAGGTCGCGCACCGGATCGCGATCATGGACCGGACCTCGCCGGACATCATCCGCCAGGTGGAGACGGCCCTGCAGCGCAAGCTCTCCAGCGTGCTGCAGCCGGACGAGCTCTCCACGGTCGGCGGTCTGCAGCCGCTGGTCGACATCATCAACCGGGCGGACCGCACCACCGAGCGGCTCATCCTGGAGGCGCTGGACGCGCGCAGCCCGGAGCTCGCCGAGGAGATCCGGCGCCGGATGTTCATGTTCGAGGACATCGTGAACCTGGAGGACCGGGCGGTGCAGCTCATCCTCCGCCAGGTGGAGCCGGCCGACCTCGCCACCGCGCTCAAGGGCGTGCCGGAGAACGTGCGGGACAAGGTCACCAAGAACCTCTCCGAGCGTGGCCGGGAGAACCTGCTGGAGGAGATGGACCTGCTCGGCCCGGTCAAGGTCAAGATGGTCGAGGAGTCCCAGGCCAAGATCGTCGGTGTCATCCGCACCCTCGAGGACTCGGGTCAGATCGAGATCCAGCGCGGTGGCGAAGCCGATGAGCTCATCGCCTGACCGGCCGGTGATCCGCGGGGCGGTGGCCGAGAGCGCCACCGCCGCGCGGTTCGCGGTCGACCTGCGCAATCCGGAACCGATCGACAACGAGGCCACCGAACGTGCTCGACAGCAGGCCCGTACGACGGGCTATGCCGAAGGCTGGGCGCAGGGCAAGCGCGACGCCGCGGCGGCCACGGAGGCCGCCGCGGCACGCGCGCTCGCGGCCGAGGAGGCGTACGACCATCGCCGCGCCGCCGCCCTCGCGAGCGCGGTGAACGCTCTCGGCCGTGCGGTCACCGAGATCGAGAACCAGCTCATGCCGACCTTCAGCGAGCTGCAGGAGGTCGTGCTGGCGAGCGCCTTCGAGCTGGCCGAGGCGATCATCGGGCGCACCCTGCGCGACGATCCGGAGCGCGGCATCGACGCGTTGCGCCGGGCGATGAGTGCCGCGCCGGAGCACGGCGGGGTGACCGTGAGCCTGCACCCGGAGGACTACCAGACGCTGGTGGGCACCGCACCCAACGGCGATTTCGAGCACGAGGGCCGCCGGATCACCCTGCGCCCCGACCCCGGCCTGCAGCCCGGTGACGCCGTCGCCGAGACCGGCACCGCGACCGTCGACGCGACCATCGCCGCCGCGCTCGCGCGTGCCCACGAGGCGCTTCGCATCTGACCCCAGCCTTGAGGAGACGGTCGGTGACCGACGTCTTTCAGCACCGTTTGCACAACGCGATCGCCGCAGCCCGGCCACTGGTGAGCGGCCGGGTGACCGGCGCGGTCGGGCTGCGGGTCACCGTCAGCGGACTGGAGGCGAACGTCGGCGACCTGCTGCGGATCGGCTCCGGTCCGGAGGCGGTCTATGCCGAGGTGGCGGCCCTCGACGGCGATCGGCTCTCCTGCCTGCCGCTGGGCCCGATCGCCGGGATCGGCGCCGGCACCTCGGTGGTGAGCACCGGCGGGCCGCTGCGCATCGCGGTCGGCCCGGACCTGCGCGGACGGATCCTGGACGGCCTGGGCCGTCCGATGGACGGCGGGCCGCCGCTGCGCGGCGAGCTGGTCGCGATCGACGCGGCGCCGCCCTCGGCGATGGAGCGCCAGCTGGTCGACAAGCCGATGTCCCTCGGGGTACGGGTACTCGACACGCTCGTGCCGTGCGGGCGGGGTCAGCGCATCGGCATCTTCGCCGGCTCCGGTGTCGGCAAGTCCACCCTGATGAGCATGATCACGCGGGGCACCTCGGCGGAGTTGAACGTGGTGGCCCTGGTCGGTGAGCGGGGCCGGGAGGTCCGCGAGTTCATCGAGCACGACCTGGGCCCGGAGGGCCTGGCCCGCTCGGTCGTCGTGATCGCCACCTCGGACACGCCCCCGCTGGTCCGGCTGCGGGCCGGCTCGGTCGCCACCCGGATCGCCGAGTACTACCGGGACGAGGGTTCCGACGTGTTGCTGATGATGGACAGCGTGACCCGTGCGGCGATGGCGCAGCGCGAGGTGGGGCTGTCGGTCGGCGAGCCGCCGGCCACCCGCGGATATCCGCCTTCGGTCTTCGCGATGCTCGCCTCGCTGCTGGAGCGCGCCGGGCCGGGCGCCCGGGGCAGCATCACCGGCCTCTACACCGTGCTGGTGGAGGGCGACGACCACAACGAGCCGATCGCCGACGCCGCCCGGTCGATCCTCGACGGCCACATCGTGCTCGACCGCAAGCTGGCCACCGCCGGCCACTTCCCGAGCATCCAGGCCCTCGACTCGATCTCCCGGGTCGCCAACAAGATCACCACGCGGGAGCAGCGGGCCGACGCGACCGAGCTGCGCCGGCTGATGGCCGCCCACCGCGAGGTGCGCGAGCTGGTCGAGATCGGCGCCTACGTCCCCGGCACCAACCCGGACGCCGACCGCGCCAACGCGGCCTGGCCGCAGATCAGCGCCTTCCTCCGCCAGGATCTCGACGAGCGAGTCACCGCCGACGACGCCTGGGCCGCCCTGCGCGCCCTACTGGCCACCACCTGACCCCGCCCGGGGCCCCGCGCTCTGGCCGACCACCACGCATTGCGCCCGCTGACGTCGAGGGCACCGAAAACGACTAGCGAAGCGTGGTCGTTTTCGGCGCCTTCGACGTCAGCGTCCAAGGGCGCAATGCCCGCCGAGCGACAGCGAAGGCCAGCCAGCTCAGTAGCAACCCGGGTGCAGGCGCTCAGCGGATCGGCGGGCGGGCCGAAGCGGTCAGGTGAGGGCCCCGCGGCCCCACGCTAGGAGGCCAACGTTGAACCGCCTGTTCCGACTCGGACCCGTGCTTCGCGCCCGCAAGGCTCAGGAGGACGCCGCTCGCGGTGCGGTGATCCAGTCCCGCGCCGAGATCCGTGATGCCCAGGCCCTGGTCAAGCGCCGTCAGCTGGAGCTCACCGGGTCGGACGCGCCGACCGAGGGAACCGCGCGGGCGATGGTGGCCTCGCTGGTGGCCCGGCAGTCGCTCGCCGCCGGGCTGTTCGGGGCTCAGCGGATGGTCACCGACGCCGAAGAGGTGGAGCGGGAGAGGGTCGCCGCGCTGGCTGACGCTGCGAAGCGCCGCCGGGCGGTGGAGTTGATGGCCGAGCGGCACGCCGCCACCGTCCGCGCCCACGACCTGCGCGTCGACCAGGCCAACCTCGACGAGCTGGCGATCACTTCCAAGGCACGTCAAGCCGCCGGCAGTGTCGCTGACGCAGAAATCGCCGAACCAGATGTCGCCGAGCCGAACGGGAGCGAAGCATGACGTTGGGTGTCAGTGGGGTTCTGTCCCGCATCTCGGAGCTGCAGGATCAGCTCGGTCTCGCCCCGGCGCCGGCCGGCCCGGCCGGTACCGCCTCGGGCAACAAGTTCGCCTCCGCGCTCGCCGACGCGACCCGCACCGGCGCGGCGCCGTCCAACGTCGCAGGCCCGAGCGGGGACGCCGTGGTCGCGGCCGCCAAGAAGTACCTGGGCACCCCGTACGTCTTCGGCGGCACCGACCCGAACAAGGGGATGGACTGCTCCGCCCTGGTCCAGCGCGCCTACCGGGACCTCGGCATCGAGCTGCCGCGCAGCTCGGGCCAGCAGGCCCGGGCCGGGCGCCCGGTGGCGAGCCTGGCCGAGGCCAAGCCGGGTGACATCCTGGCCTTCAACTCGCCGGTCGACCACGTCGCCATCTACCTCGGCGACAACAAGATGATCGCGGCGCCCAAGCCGGGCGACCAGGTCAAGATCCAGAATGTGTACGAGAAGCCGACCGCCATCCGCCGCGTCCTGGACAGCGTGCCGGCCGCCGCGGTGCAGGACATGTCCGCGCTGCGCCCGGCCGGCCTGCGTACGTCCGGTGGCCTGAGCGGGGTGCCCTACGCGGACCTGTTCGAGCAGGCCGGCGCCCGCCACGGCGTCTCGCCGAAGCTGCTGGCCGCGGTCGCGAAGGTGGAGTCGGGCTACAACCCGCGGGCGGTCAGCAAGGCCGGTGCGCAGGGTCTCATGCAGCTGATGCCGGCCACCGCCCGTGGCCTCGGGGTCGACGACGCCTTCGACCCGGCGCAGGCCGTGAACGGTGCGGCGAAGCTGCTCGCCAAGCACCTGAAGGAGTTCAAGTCGGTGCCGCTGGCCCTGGCCGCGTACAACGCGGGTGGCGGCGCGGTGCACAAGTACGACGGCATCCCGCCGTTCGCGGAGACCCAGGCGTACGTGCCGAAGGTCCAGAAGGCCCTGGCCGCGCTCGGCGGCTGAGACGTCCCCTTCCCTCCAGCAGAGTCCATCGCCGATAGCAGCAGGGAGACCGCATGACCACGCCGAGTTCTGTGACGGGTCCCGATCGCCGCCCCGTGGCCGACACCACCCGCCGGACGGGTGGGCGACGCGAGGAGGGCGCCGCGGACTTCGGCTCGGCGCTCTCGGCCGAACTGGACCGGCCGGACGACGAGAAGAAGGGCCGGGAGACGCCGGGCCCGGCCCCGGCGGATCGACCGGGTACGGACCGCACCGTGGCCGACCGGGCCCTGTCCGGGCGCGCGCTTGCCGAGCGGGCGTTCGCGGAGCGGGCGGTCAAGGGACGGGTCATGGCCGACCGGGCTCTCGTCGACCGGGCTGCGGTGGCGGACCGGACGGGTTCCGCCCAGCGGAACACGTCGGCCGACCGGGCCGCGGAGCGCGGCGACCGGAAGCCGACGGAGCGTACTTCTGAGCAGCGCGGCACCGCGGGCCGGCAGGCCGAGCGGGCCGCCGCCGAGCGCACCGCCGCGGAACGAGCCGCGGCGGA
>NZ_JBEZZB010000061.1:0-54630 GCF_040638955.1 Actinoplanes sp. NPDC024001 | reverse complement strand
CGCTCGGCAGGCCGTGACCGCCGCGGGTCGGCTCGGAGCTGCGGGCCGGCCCGGGCAGGCCGTGGCCGCCCCGCTCGGGAGCCGGCTCCTGGCCGAGGATCTGCGTCGGGCGCTCGGCGCACAGGTATTGCGCCATGTCGTCGTGCGGGGACACCACCTGACGGCCCTTGTCCAGGTCCCAGATGGCCTGCGCGGTGGCCTTGCCGGACGGCCAGGTGGCGACGATGCGCCAGGTCCCGTCGTCCTTGCGGAACGCGTCCCAGGAGATCTTCTCGGTGTCGATGCCGTGCTGCGCGAGCCGGCTGTCGACCACCTCGGCGAGCGGCTGCCCGGAATCCGAGGTCTTCAGCCGGGTGCGGCGGGCGTGCTGCGCCAGCATGGCGCGCTCCTGCAGCACCGGACCGGCGTAACGCAGCACCCGGTCGACCGGGACCCCGGCGATCCGGGCGACGTCCTCGGCGGACTCGCCCTGGCGGATGCGCGCCTGGATGTCCCGCGGGGACAACGACGGCGCCGTCTCCGGGGCCATGACCGCCAGCGCCGTGCCGGGTGCCGCGGGGCCGTCATTGAGCGCCCCGGCGATCCGGTCGTCGATGGGGAGGGCCAGGAGCCGGCCGACCTCGTCGGCGAGCACCAGGGCCTGACCGTCCTCGGAGAGGGCGACGAAGCGTACCGGCCGCATGCGTTGCCTCCGTCCCGTCGCGTTGGCCTGTGCTCCCGAGAGTCAGCCACCCGGGCGCGTTTCGGAACACGGTACGCGCCTTGGTCACCCTATGGGGGTAAGCCACGCCGTCAAAGTAGCTGACCAGCGGTGATGATCTTCAAGTTCCGGTTTCGAGATCCATTCAAACCCAACAAACCCTTTTAGAGGTACGGGTGTCCGGAAGTCAACTCGAATGAACCCGCCCGAGGGGGTGGTCAGAGGCGCTCGACCACGTAATCGATGCAGGCGGTGAGAGCGGTCACGTCGGACGGGTCGACGGTGGGGTAGAGGGCGATCCGGAGCTGGTTGCGGCCCAGCTTCCGGTACGGCTCGGTGTCCACGATGTCGTTGGCCCGCAGGATCTTGGCGATCGCGGCGGCGTCGATGCCCTCGGCGAAGTCGATGGTGGCGACGGCCGCGGACCGCAGCGCCGGGTCGGTGACGAACGGCTCGGCGAACGACGAGCGGTCGGCCCAGCCGTAGACGGTGGCGGCGCTCTCCGCGCTGCGCTTGACCGCCCAGGCGAGACCGCCCTGCGCGTTCATCCAGTCGACCTGCTCGGCGGCGAGGAAGACGGTGGCCAGGGCCGGCGTGTTGTACGTCTGCTCGAGCCGGGACTGCTCGATGGCGGTCACCAGGTCCAGGAACTGCGGAATGTACCGCCCCGAGGCCTTGATCTCGAAGGCCCGCTCGATCGCGGCCGGGGACATCAGCGCCAGCCAGATCCCGCCGTCGGAGCCGAGCGCCTTCTGCGGGGCCAGGTAGTAGACGTCGGTCTCGCGCAGGTCGACGTCGAGGCTGCCGCCGCCGGACGTGGCGTCGGTGAGCAGGAGCGCGCCGGGGTCGGCGCCCGCGACCCGGCGCACCGGGACGGCCACGCCGGTGGAGGTCTCGTTCTGCACGCTGGCGTAGACGTCGACGCCGGCCTCCGCGGTCAGGAACGCCGCCTGGCCGCCGGGCGCCCGGTGCACGGTGGGCTGGTCGAGGAACGGCGCGTCGGCGACGGCCTTGACGAACTTGGCGCCGAACTCGCCGAACTCGGCGAACTGCGCCTTCTGCCGGACCAGGCCGAACGCGGCGACCTCCCAGAACGCGCTGGTGCCGCCGTTGGCGAGGACCACCTCATAGCCCTCCGGCATGGCGAAGAACTCGGCGAGGCCGCGCCGCAGCCGGGCCACCTGGTCCTTCACCGTCTTCTGCCGGTGGGAGGTGCCCATGAAGGTGCGGGAGACCGCGGAGAGCGCCTCGACACCCTCTGGCCGGACCTTGCTCGGGCCCGAGCCGAAGCGTCCGTCTACTGGCTTGATGGTGTCGGGGATCCGGATGTCAGCGTCAACCACGGTCACACATTATGCGTGAGCTGACTCCAGCCCTCGACCTCCTGCGGCTTGCGGGGCGCTGGTCCCACATAGTGGAGGCTGGGCCGCAGGATCCGGCCGAGCCGTTTCTGCTCCAGGATGTGCGCGCTCCACCCGGCCACCCGGGCGCAGGTGAACATCGAGGTGAACATGTGTGCCGGCACCTCGGCGAAGTCGAGTACCACGGCCGCCCAGAAGTCGACGTTGGTCCACAGCTCCTGGTCGGGGCGGCGCTCGCGCAGCTCGGTCAGCGCGGCCGACTCCAGCGCGGCGGCCACGTCGTAACGAGGGGCGCCGAGGTCCTTGGCGATCCGGCGCAGCACCCGGGCCCGCGGGTCCTCGGCCCGGTAGACCCGGTGACCGAAGCCCATCAGCCGATCGCCGCGATCGAGGACGTCCTTCACATATGACGTGGCGTCGCCGCTGCGCTCCACCGCCTCGATCATGTGCAGCACCCGGGTGGGCGCGCCGCCGTGCAGCGGGCCGGAGAGGGCGCCGATGCCGGAGGAGACGCAGGCGGCCGTGTCAGCGCCGGTGGAGGCCACGATCCGGGCGGTGAAGGTGGAGGCGTTCAGCCCGTGCTCGGCGGCCGAGATGAAGTACGCGTCGACGGCCTTGACGTGCCGCGGGTCGGGCTCGCCGCGCCACCGGCGCATGAACCGCTCCACGATGGTCTCGGCCTTGTCGATGTCTTTCTGCGGGACGGCCGGCAGGCCCAGCCCGCGGGCCGCCTGGGCGACGAAGGAGAGCGCGGTCACCGACACCCGGGCCAGGTCGGAGCGGGCCTGCTCGTCGGAGATGTCGAGCATCTGCGACAGCCCCCAGTAGGGCGCCAGCATCGCGACCGCCGACTGCACGTCCACCCGGATGTCGCCGGAGTGCACCGGCACCGGGAACGGCTCGGCGGGCGGCAGCCCCGGTCCGAACCGGCCGTCGACCAGCAGGCCCCAGACATTGCCGAAGGAGACCTGGCCGATCAGATCCTCGATGTCGACGCCCCGGTATCGCAGCGCGCCGCCGTCGCGGTCGGGCTCGGCGATCTCGGTCTCGAAGGCGATGACGCCCTCGAGTCCCGGCTTGAAGTCGGACACGGCACTCCCTGCGAAGCGAACGGGAAGCGAACAAGATGCAAACGGTGGTGCGAGTGTGCGGTGGGTGATTCATCCTGCCTCCCGGGTAACCGCACGGTCGACCCGTCCTGATTGTGCTCTCGATGACACCCATCCTGGTTCACGGGACGGATGCGGGCCGGAGACTTACCGTCGTTGCACAGATCGAGACAGGAGTGCCCGTGGCTGTGGAACCGCCGTCGCCCGCCGACATGCGCCGGGACTACACGGAGCGGGCGCCGCTGCTGGAGGGCAGCCTCGCCGCGAACTGGGCCGATCAGTTCGCCGACTGGTTCGCCGGGGCCACGGCGTACGGCCTGCCCGAGCCGAACGCGATGATCCTGGCCACAGCCGATGCCGCGGGCCGCCCGTCGGCGCGAACTGTGCTGCTCAAAGGGTATGACTCGGACGGTTTCGTCTTCTTCACGAACTACACCTCCCGCAAGGGCGGCGAGCTGGCCGTCAACCCGTACGCGAGTCTGGTCTTCCCGTGGTTTCCGATGCAGCGCCAGGTGATCGTGGGCGGGCCGGTGGAGCGGGTGTCGCGGGCCGAGACCGAGGAGTATTTCGCTTCCCGGCCGCGTGGTTCGCAGCTCGGCGCCTGGGCCAGCCCGCAGTCGCGGGTGCTGCCCGGGCGGGACGCGGTGGACGCCGGCCTGGCCGAGGCGGTCGAGCGCTTCGGTGACGGCCCGGTCCCGGCCCCGCCGCACTGGGGCGGCCTGCGGGTCCGCCCGGAGACCGTGGAGTTCTGGCAGGGCCGGAGCAACCGGCTGCACGACCGCCTCCGGTTCCGCCGGACCGGCCCGGACGACTGGGTGGTGGAGAGGCTCGCCCCGTGAGCGGGGTCACCGCGAGGAAACCGAAATCCTGGATGATCGACACCCGTCCGCTGAGCGTTCCGACGTTCCGGCGGACGTGGATCGGCAACGGGGCGTCGTACTTCGGGTTCCAGTTCACCGCGGTGGCCGTGCCGGTGCAGATGTTCGCCATCACCGACTCGCCCACCTGGGTGGGCCTGCTGGGGGTGGCCGGCCTCGTACCGTTGCTGATCTTCGGGCTGTGGGGTGGCGCGGTCGCCGACGTGGTGGACCGGCGCCGGTTGTTGCTCGCCAGCTCGGTGCTGACCTGGGTGACCACGGTCGGCCTGCTGGTGCAGGCGCTGCTCGGGGTGCGCAGCGGCCACCTGCTGCTGGCGCTGACGGCCGTGCAGTCGGCCGGGTTCGCGATCAGTTCGCCGGCGCGGCAGGCGATCATCCCGCGGATCGTCCCGGCCGCGCTGGTGCCGGCCGCGAACACGCTGAACTACACGACCACGACCGCCGGTGGGGTGCTCGGGCCGCTCACCGCCGGCCTGATCATGGGCATCTGGTCGACCGGGGCCGGGGTGGTCGTGGCCTACGCCGTGGACGCGCTGCTGTTCACGGTGACCTTCTGGGCCACCTGGCGGCTGCCGGCGATCCCGCCGGTTGAGCACGCGGAGGGCGAGGAGAGGCCGACCGCCGGGCTGCGCGGCATCGCGGCCGGCCTGCGCTATCTGGTGACCCAGCCGGTGCTGCTGCTCTCCTTCGCGATCGACCTGATCGCGATGGTGTTCGCGATGCCCCGGGCGCTGTTCCCGGCGGTCGCCGAGGAGCAGTTCGGCGGCGGCGCCGCGGTCGGCTGGCTGTACAGCGCGATCGCGATCGGATCGGTGCTCGGCGGGCTCACCTCGGGCTGGATCGGCCGGGTCCGGCGGCAGGGCCTGGCGCTGGTGGTGGCGGTGGTCGGCTGGGGTGTGGCGATCGGCTTCTCCGGGCTGGCGAACCAGCTCTGGCTGATGGTGCTGCTGCTCGCGGTCGCCGGCGCGGCGGACCTGGTGAGCGCGGTCTACCGGCAGTCGATCATGCAGACCTTCGCGCCGGACCGGCTGCGCGGGCGGCTGCAGGGCGTCTTCACCGTGGTGGTGGCGGGCGGGCCCCGGCTGGGCGATCTGCGGGCCGGCGCCACGGCCGACCTGACCAGCGTGACCGCCTCCTGGGCGGGTGGTGGGTTCGCCGCCGCCGGCCTGGCGGTCCTGCTCGCCGCCGCGTCCCCGGCGCTGATCCGATACCGGCCTGATCGGGACGAATCCGAGGACCGATAGTGTCGCGGGTATGAGCGCAGAGTCAGCCGCGAAGTCCGGCGAGCAGTGGTCGATCGAGGCGGGCGGGCACCGTGCCGTCCTGGCGGAGATCGGGGGCACGCTCCGGGCGTACTCCGTCGACGGCGTCGACCTGCTGGACGGATTCGGCACCGATGAGATCTCTCCGGGGTCCGCCGGCCAGATTCTCGCTCCCTGGCCGAACCGGATCCGGGACGGGCGTTACGTCTTCGAGGGCTCGGAGTACCAGCTGGCGCTCACCGAGCCGGCCCGGCACAACGCGATCCACGGCCTGGTCAACTGGTCCCGGTGGCGGGCCGTCGAGCAGACCGCCGACGCCGTGACGCTGGAGTTCACGCTGCCGGCCCAGGTCGGTTACCCGTGGTCGCTGCGGCTGCGCACCCGCTGGTCGGTCTCGGCCGAGGGGCTGCGCTGCGAGCAGGAAGTGGTGAACCTCGCCGAGGCGAACGCGCCGTGGGGTTACTCGGTGCACCCGTACCTGCGGCTGCCCGGCGTGACGGTGGAGGACACCGTGCTCCAGGTGCCGGCGAAGAGCCGGATCATGGCGGACAACCGGCTGCTGCCGATCGGCGCCGTGAAGGTCGCCGGCACCGAGTTCGATTACGCCGAGCCCCGGCGGATCGGCACCGCGGTCCTGGACGTGACCTTCGGCGACATCGACTTCGACGCCGACGGGATCACCGCGGTCACCCTCGCCGACCCGAACTCGGACCGGCGGATCGTGGTCTGGGCCGACGAGAAGTTCCGGTACTGGCAGGTCTATTCCGGCGACACCCTGCACGGCGAGCGGTTCCGGCGGTCGGTGGCGGTCGAGCCGATGACCTGTCCGCCGGACGCGTTCCGTACCGGTCGGGATCTGGTCGTGCTGGCGCCCGGCGAGACCTGGACGACGGCCTGGGGCATCCGCGCCTGATGGAGTTCGACGAGGTGGTCCGCCGGCGGCGGATGGTGCGCGGTTACGACCCGGATCGCCCGCTGCCGCCGGAACTGGTCGACAAGATCGTGCGGCACGGGCTGCGCGCGCCGTCGGCCGGCTTCGCCCAGGGGTGGAGTTTTCTCGTGCTCACCGCCGCCGCGGACCGCGAGCGGTTCTGGGCCTGCACGGCCAGCGCGGACGGGCCCGCCGGCGGTTGGCTGGACCGGATGCGGACGGCGCCGCTGATCATCGTGCCGTTCTCCAACAAATCGGCCTATCTGGACCGTTACGCCGAGCCGGACAAGGGCTGGGCGGATCGGGACGAGTCGCGCTGGCCGGTGCCGTACTGGGACATCGACACCGGATTCGCCGCGCTACTGATGCATCTCACCGCGGTGAACGAGGGACTCGGATCCTGCTTCATCGGTTTGCCGGCAGCGACCGTGGGTGATTTCAAGAGCGCGTTCGGTGTGCCGGACGAGTACACCCCGATCGGTGCGCTCACGGTCGGCTACCGCGGCGCCGACAAGAGGTCCCCGTCACTACGCCGCGGGCGCCGCCCGGTGGCCGATGTGGTGCATCATGGCCGGTGGGCTTCGGCCGGCGAGGCCTGACCGGCCCGCGGCTAGGCTGACAGGCGAGGGAACGTTTCTGACGGAAAGGGGCAGCCGCCGTGATCTTCAAAGCGGTCCGGGACGGAGCCCCGTACCCCGACCACCACACGACGCTGAAGGCGTGGGCCGAGATCCCGCCGCGGCCGATCCGGCTCGCGGACCTGATCACCACGAAACGCGAGCTGGCGCTGGACAAGCTGCTCGCCGAGGACTCCACCTTCTACGGCGACCTCTTCCCGCACGTGGTGGAGTACCAGGGCGCCCTCTACCTGGAGGACGGCCTGCACCGGGCCTTGCGGGCGGCTCTGCAGCAGCGCAATCAGATCCACGCTCGTGTACTCGTTGTAGAGGATTGAATCCAGCGAGTAACGCTGACTTCCATTAGCGTGCTTCCATGGGTGTCAGACCGCTTGACCTGCTGGATCTTGACGAACTGCTCACCGATGACGAGCGCGAGATTCGCGCTCAGGCCCGCCGGGTGGCCGACGATCATGTGCGTCCCCACGTGGCGGAGTGGTACGAGACCGGGGACGCCCCGGTTCGCGATCTGGCCGTCGCGTTCGGCGATGCGGGCCTGCTGGGCATGCACCTGAAGGGGTACGGGTGCGCCGGCTCCACCGCGGTCGGTCTCGGCCTCGCCTGCATGGAACTGGAAGCCGCCGACTCCGGCGTCCGATCGCTGGTCTCCGTGCAGGGTTCCCTGGTCATGTACGCCATCTGGCGCTACGGCTCGGAGGAGCAGAAGGAGCGATGGCTGCCCGGCCTGGCCGCCGGCCGCCTGCTCGGCTGCTTCGGGCTGGCCGAACCGGATCACGGCTCGGACCCGACCGGCATGTCCACCCGGGCCCGCCGGGACGGCGACGAGTGGGTGCTCGACGGGGTCAAGACGTGGATCCTCAACGCGCCGATCGCCGACGTGGCGGTGATCTGGGCGCGGGCGGAGAAAGGCGTGACCGGTTTCGCCGTGCCGGCCGACACGCCGGGCCTGGCCGTCCGGGAGATCAGCCCCAAGCTGTCCCTGCGCGCGTCCAGCACCGGTGAGATCGTCCTGGACGGGGTGCGGTTGCCGGAGAGCGCCCGGCTGCCCGGGGTGCGCAGCCTGATGGCGCCGCTCTCCTGCCTGACCGAGGCGCGGCTGAGCATCATCTGGGGTGTGCTCGGCGCGGCCCGGGACTGCCTGGACGCGGCGCTCGACTACGCGGCCGGGCGCGAGCAGTTCGGCCGGCCGATCGGCGGATTTCAGCTGACCCAGGCGAAACTCGCCGACATGGCCCTGGAACTGCAGAAAGGCTTCCTGCTCGCGCTGCACCTGGGCCGGCTGCGGGACGCCGCGGACGGGCCGCTGCGCCCGGAACAGGTGAGCATCGGGAAGCTGAACAACGTCCGGGAAGCCATCAAGATCGCCCGGGAGTGCCGGACCATCCTCGGCGGCAACGGGATCCTGCCGCGCTATCCGGTGATGCGGCACGCCAGCAATCTGGAGAGCGTGCTGACCTACGAGGGCACGTCGGAGATCCACCAGCTGTCGATCGGCCAAAAATTGACCGGACTGAACGCATTCGCCCGGTAGCGGATGCGGATTGTCGTACCCCCCGCCTACCGTTGAGTCATGGCAACCTCACCGGATGTCGATGAGCCGACCAGGGAGTTTCCCCCTGCCCCCGAGGAGCGGAAGTCGAGCGGTTTCGCCCGGCTCCTGATCTTCGTCGGTTTCGTCTTCGCGCTGATCGTCCTCGCCTGCCTCGGGCTGCGCGCGATTAACGTGCTGCCCACCTTCGACAACCCGTTCGAGGACCGCACCACCGACCGCAGCCAGCCCGTGCTGCTGCAGTCCATGCGCGACCTGCACCGCTATGTCGCGGCCGACGGCACCTTCCAGGTCATCGTCGACCTGCAGCAGGACAAGGAAAATGTGCCCGACTTCCTGGTCAACCGGCGCACCCTGTTCGTCGGCTCCGGCACCGTCGAGGCCTATGTCGATTTCAGCGCCCTCGCCGGCGACGCTCTGAAGATCGACGAGGAGAAGAAGTCGATCGAGCTGATGCTTCCTCCGCCGCAGCAGTCCACGGCCGCTCTCGACATGGCCAAGAGCTATGTGGTGGCGGAGGAGCGGGGCCTGTTCAACCGGATCGGTGACGCGTTCCGCGACGACCCCAATCAGCAGCAGCGGGTCTATCAGCTGGCCCAGGAGCGGATCACCCAGGCCGCCCGCGACAGCGGGCTGGACCAGCGGGCGAAAGAGAACACCCAGCGGATGCTGGAGAGTCTCTTCGCCCGCCTCGGCTACTCCACCGTCACGGTGACGTTCGCCAACCCTTGATCAGTGGGGGTCGTTCGGCATCAGGGCCCAGAGGATGAGGTAGGCGACGACCTGCGGACCCGGGAGGAAGACGGAGATCACGAAAAGGAACCGGACCATGCCGGTCGACCAGCCGAAACGGCGGGCGAGGCCGGCGCAGACACCGGCGATCCGGCGGTTGTGGCGGGGGCGGGTGAGGGTGCGGGTCTTGAGCGTGTGTGCCACGTTCATTCACTCCTTGAGCAGTGACCCTGGCGTTCTGCCACGGCCACTTCGACGGTAGGCACGGGAGAGGGGGCGGCCCTCGGTCCACAGGTGGATACCGGCGGTCGACTTCCCGTACGGGTGACCCGTACCCGGCGGACGCCCGCTGTTAACCTGGGTGCCGATTTCGGGCGCTCACGAGGAGTTGAACGGTGACCCTGGCCCTCCTCTATGCCGCGCCCGGCCCCACGGCGATTCCGGATGCCGACGCCGACCGGCTCGCCGGGGACCTCACCGCCGCGCTGCGCGCCGCCGGCGCCTCGGCGGTGGACCGGCCGGCCGCTCCCGGCGAGGTGGCGGCCCATCTGCGCGAGCTGGCCCGGCACGCCCGGGAGGCGAACCAGCCGCTGCTGATCTGCCCGGACAACCTGGTCGCGCACGCCAGCCTGCTCTGGACGCTGGCCACCGAGCCGGCCGGGCGCAGCACCGTACTGGTCGCCCCTGATCCCGGCGGCGACCTCAAGGAGGACCGCGGCCGGGTGGTTCCCGCCGCACCGGGCACCGGGACGGTCCGCTTCCTCGGCGCGCTGTGCGTCGCCCCCGCCGACCTGCCGCTGCTGGAGAAGGTGGCCGACCGCGCCGACCTGCTGCCCGCCCTGCTGGAGGCCGGGCTGGTCCCGATCGCCACCCGGACCCGGCTGCTGCACGCCGAGCAGGTGAGCACCGAGGCCGAGCTCGCCGCCGCCCGGGCCGCGGTCGCCGCGGTGGACGAGGACGCGGCGCGCCTGCGGCTCGCCGTCAAGGAACAGGACGACTTCTTCACGACGTACGCGGTGAGCACCTGGTCGCCGCTGGTGACCAAGGCGGCGGCCCGGCTGCGCCTGACGCCGACCGCGGTGACCGGCCTGTCCGTGCTCTTCGCCGTCGGCGCCGCACTGCTCTTCTGGCAGGCCTCGCGGGTCGCGATGATCGCCGGTGGCGTGCTGCTCTATCTGGGTTTCGTGCTGGACTGCGTGGACGGCCAGCTGGCCCGTTACACCCGCCAGTTCGACGCCTTCGGCGGCTGGCTCGACACGATGGCCGACCGCGCCAAGGAATATGCGGTGTACGCCGGGCTGGCGGCCGGAGCGGAGCGGATCGGCCTGCCGTACGCCTGGCCCCTGGCGATCACCGCGATCGCCCTGCAGACCGCCCGGCACATGACCGACACCTGGTACGGCGCGCTGCACGACGAGGCAGCCGCACGGCCGGTCGCCCCGTCCGCGGGCGGTGTCGGCGCCCGGCTCAGCGCCGCCTCGGTGAAGGCGCAGAGCCAGCGCGGCTCACTGATCTACTGGCTGAAGCGCATCGTGGTCTTCCCGATCGGCGAGCGCTGGGCGTTGATCGCGGTGCTGGCCGCCGTCACGAACGGCCGGGTCACGCTCGCCGCGGTGGTCGGGTTCGGTGCGCTGGCGGCGGCGTACACGCTGGCGCTGCGGTCGCTGCGGGCCCTCTCCATGCGGGTCGGCGTGCTGAACACGGTCGACACCATGCGGCACCGCGACGACGGCCCGCTGGTGCGGTCGGTGCTCAGCCGGGCGGGCGCCGGGTGGCCCCTGCCCGCGGCGGCGCTGTTCGTGGCGTACGCGCTGGCGGCCGTCGCGGTGCTGCTCGCCGGTGAGCCGTCCGGCCTGGCCTGGCTGCTCGCCCTGGTGGCCGTCCCGGTGCTGCTCGCCGGTCTCCCGGCCCGCCGTCCCCACAGCGGCGCCCTGGACTGGCTGGTCCCGGCCGCGCTGCGGGCCGCCGAGTACCTGACGGTGATCGCGGTCGGGCTCTACGGCTCGGTGCCGCCGCCGGTCGTCTTCCTGCTGCTGTTCATGCTGGCGATGCGGCACTACGACCTGACCGCCCGGATGGAGAAGGGCGCTCCGGCGACCGGCGCCGTCGGTGCCGTGCTGGGCTGGGACGGCCGGGTGCTGTTGCTGGTGCTCGCCGCCCTCGCCGGCTACGCGACCGCCGGTGCGGCCGCGCTGGCCGCCCTGGTCGGCGGCGCCTTCCTGATCGTGGCGGTGTCCGACTGGCGGGCCAGCCGCAGGGTGTGAACTTCGGGTGCGCTCCGCGCCCCCCAGTCATGCGGAGGATTCTGTCCGTTATGTCGCTTCTTGCTGTGCACGTGCACAGCTGATCTCCTGAAGTTCAGATCTCCGTAATCGATTGATCACTATGTGCGAATGGCACTTTTGCCCGATGGCGAACCATCGAAGCCACTCGCAGAGTCAGTACCCGATCGCCGACCGTCGTGGGATCGGGATCACAGTCGATCGGGGAGGTTGGCGGTGTCCACCGTCGCGCTCAAAGACGTCACGAAGATCTGGCCAGATGGCACGTTTGCCGTCGACAACCTCAGCCTGGAGGTCCAGGACGGGGAGTTCATGGTCCTGCTCGGCCCCTCCGGCTGCGGCAAGTCGACCGTGCTCCGCATGATCGCCGGCCTCGAGGATCCCACCGAGGGTGAGATCCTTCTGAACGGCGAGCCGGTCCTCGAGCTGCCCCCGCGCGACCGCAGTATCGCGATGGTGTTTCAGGACTTCGCGCTCTATCCGCACATGACCGTCGCGGAGAACATCGGCTTCCCCCTGAAACTCTCCGGCGTCGAGCCGGCGCCGCGCCAGGACCGGGTCGGTGCCGTCGCCGGCGCGCTCGGCATCGGCGAGGTGCTCGCCCGGCGTCCCAGCCAGCTCTCCGGCGGTCAGCGCCAGCGGGTCGCCATGGGCCGCGCCATCGTCCGCCGCCCCGGCCTCTTCCTGATGGACGAGCCGCTCTCCAACCTGGACAGCGGACTGCGCGCCGAGCTGCGCGCCGAGATCACCAGCATGACCCGCGAGCTCGGCGTGACGACCATGTACGTCACCCACGACCAGGCCGAGGCGCTGACCATGGCGGACCGCGTGGCGATCATGCGCAAGGGCGTGCTGCAGGACGTCGGCACGCCCACCGACGTCTACCGGCGCCCGGCCACCCTCTACGTGGCCGCCTTCCTCGGCTCGCCGAAGATGAACCTGCTCGAGGCCTCGGTCTACGTGCACCTGGATCAGTACATCGCGCTGAGCTTCGGCGAGCAGACCCTCTACATGCCGTGGAACGACCCGCGGGCGCGGGCGGTGGCGCGGTACCACGGCGAGCGGATCGTGGTCGGGATCCGGGCCGAGGCGCTGACCCCGGTGACGCCGCAGACGCCAGGACACATCTTCCAGGGCCGGATCCGCTACCTGGAGCACCACGGCCACGAGTCGGTCGCGTACCTGGACATCGGGGCCACGGCGATCGTGGTGGACGAGATGAGCGGCCCGGTCCAGGACCAGCCGCCCGCCGAGAGCGCGCTCAAGCGGATCGGTGGCGCGCTGCAGCGGCTGACCCGGCCGGCGCCCCCGGAGCGACCACGCGAGCCACGGTCCCGCGATCGGGTGAGTGTGCTGAACGACCCCGGCCGGCACGCCCGCAAGCCGGCCGAGCTGGCCGTGCGGCTGGCGCCGTACCCGCAGGTGTCGTCCGGCCACCCGCTGGCGATCTCGGTGCAGATGGACGCAGTGCACTTCTTCGACGAGCGAGGTGATCGCATCGATGTGGGCTGGCGGTAGCCGATCCGGCCGGCGGTGGACCGGCGGGGAGAGATGCGCCACGTACGGGCGGGTTAACCGATGCCTCCCGCCACCGGTCGGCCACAGCGCGTAGGCTGCACGACGGTGGAGGACAGGATCGGACACAGCGTTCGCTCGGCTCCTGGTAGGGAGCCGAGGGTGGATGCCGCCCCTCCACCGGTGGATCCGGTGCTCCTCGACCGCTCCTTCGGCCATGACGACATCACCGTCCTGCGCCACGAGGTCGCCGAGCATCTCGCCGCGGTCGGCCTCGGCAGCGACCGGCGGCACGGATATCTGCTCGCCGTCAACGAAGTGATCACCAACGTGGTGCTGCACGCCGGCGGCGCCGGCCGGCTCGTGCTGCGGATCGAGGACGGTTCGCTGTGGTGTGTGGTGACCGACTCCGGTCCCGGCATTCCCGGCAACTATCTGAGCGATCTGCGGGCGCCGGAGGCGTACGAGGTGGGTGGCCGCGGATTGTGGCTGGCGCACCAGTTGTGCGACGAGGTGACGACCGCAACCGGTCCGATAGGTACCTCGATCGGATTGCGTATGTCTTTGGATGTCGTGCCGGATTCCCGGTGAAACAGCAGGTTGAACGACCTGTGAACCATCGCGGAAATGTGAAGGCGCCCTTCCGCTCTCGTCATCCTTCCCGTCCGGCTACATTGGGCGCGTGCTCGGACTTCCTTCGCAGGTGACCGCTTGCCTTTTCGATCTTGATGGGGTGCTGACGCAAACCGCGTTGGTGCACAGTGCCGCGTGGAAACAGACGTTCGATTCGTTCTTGGAATCGTGGTCCGCGCGTCAGGGCACCCCGTTCGTCCCCTTCGACATCGGCATCGACTACCACCGGTATGTGGACGGTCGGCAGCGTGCCGACGGCGTCCGGACCTTCCTCGCCTCCCGCGGCATCACCCTGCCCGAGGGAGACCCCGACGACGGCCCCGACCGGGAGACCGTCAACGGCGTCGGCAACCGCAAGAACGAGCTGGTGCTGCAGAAGATCGCAGAGGGTGCCGTCCAGGTCTACCCCGGATCGGTGGAGTACCTGAAGGCGGCCAAGGCCGCCGGCCTGCGCCGCGCCGTCGTGTCGGCGAGCGCCAACTGCAAAGACGTCCTGGAGGCGGCCGGCATCGCCGACCTGCTGGAGGCCCGCGTGGACGGTGTCGTCGCGCGCGAGCTCGGCCTGCCCGGCAAGCCTGCTCCCGACACGTTTCTGTACGGGGCTAAGCTACTCGATCTCGCCCCGGAGAACTGTGCCGTGTTCGAGGACGCCCAGGCCGGCGTGGCGGCCGGAAAGGCGGGCGGCTTCGGCATCGTCATCGGGGTGGACCGGGTCGGTCAGGCGGAGGCGCTCCGGCAACACGGCGCCGACATCGTGGTGACGGACCTGTCCGAGCTCCTCCCTCAATAAGACCTCCTCTTCTCAGTACCGAGAGGCACGACCGTGATCCGTGAACGGGCCTACCCCGTCGACCCTTGGCACATCCGGGAGACCCGGCTCGACCTGGACCTGCTGGCCCAGTCAGAGTCGGTGTTCGCGCTCTCCAACGGCCACATCGGGATACGCGGGAACCTGGACGAGGGCGAGCCGCACGGCCTGCCGGGCAGCTACCTCAACTCGTTCTACGAGCTGCGGCCGTTGCCGCACGCCGAGGCGGGGTACGGCTTCCCGGAGTCCGGCCAGACCATGGTCAACGTCACCAACGCCAAGCTGATGCGCCTGCTCGTCGACGACGAGCCGTTCGACGTGCGCTACGGCGAGCTGCGGTCCCACGAGCGGTGCCTGGACCTGCGGGCGGGCACCCTGGAGCGGATCGTCGAGTGGGTGTCCCCGTCGGGCCAGGGCGTCCGGGTGCGCACCGTGCGGCTGGTCTCGTTCACCCAGCGCGCGGTGGTCGCCTTCCTCTACGAGGTGGAACCGCTGGACGCCCCGGCCCGGCTGATCCTGCAGTCCGAGCTGGTCGCCAACGAGCAGCTGCCGCCGATGAGCAAGGACCCGCGGGTGGCCGCGGTTCTGGACCGGCCGCTGCAGGCCGAGGAGATGATGGAGCAGCCGGCCGGCGGCATCCTGGTGCACCGCACCAAGGCCAGCGACCTGCGGATGGCCGCGGCCATGGAGCACCTGGTGGAGACGCCGGGCCGGCACGCCATCACCACCGAGGGCCACCCGGACTGGCTGCGCACCACGGTCGCCTGCCGGCTCGAGCCCGGCCAGAAGCTGCGGGTGGTCAAGCTCGCGGCGTACGGGTGGTCCAGCATGCGCTCGCTGCCCGCGGTGCGGGACCAGGTCGGCGCGGCTCTCGCCAGCGCCCGCCTGGACGGCTGGGACGGCCTGGTCGAGCAGCAGAAGGAATACCTGGACGCGTTCTGGGACCACTCCGACGTCCGGGTCGACGGCGACCCCGAGGTGCAGCAGGCGGTCCGCTTCGGCCTCTTCCACACCCTGCAGGCCGGCGCCCGGGCCGAGAAGCGCCCGATCGGTTCCAAGGGCCTCACCGGGCCCGGCTACGACGGCCACACCTTCTGGGACGCCGAGACGTTCGTCCTGCCCGCTCTGACGTACACCCAGCCGTCCGCGGCGGCCGACGTGCTGCGCTGGCGGCACTCGACCCTGGACCTGGCCCGGGAGCGGGCCCAGACGCTCGGCCTGCAGGGCGCTGCCTTCCCGTGGCGGACCATCCGCGGCCAGGAGTGCTCCGGCTACTGGCCGGCGGGCACGGCCGGGTTCCACATCGGCGCCGACATCGCCGACGCGGTCCGCCGTTACGTCCAGGCCACCGGCGACTACGACTTCGAGCGTGAGGTCGGCCTGGAGCTGCTGGTGGAGACCGCCCGGCTGTGGCGCTCGCTGGGTCACCACGACCGGCACGGGCGTTTCCACATCGACGGCGTCACCGGCCCGGACGAGTACACCGCCGTGGTGAACGACAACATCTACACCAATCTGATGGCGCAGCAGAACCTGATGACCGCGGTCGAGGCGTGCAAGCGGCATCCGGACCTGGCCCGCCGGTTCGGGGTGGACGACGAGGAGGCGGCGTCCTGGCGGGACGCGGCGGCCGCCGTGCACATCCCGTACGACAAGGAGCTGGGCGTCCACCAGCAGTGCGAGGGCTTCACCCGGCTGCAGGAGTGGGACTTCGAGGGCACCCCGCCGGAGGGTTACCCGCTGCTGCTGAACTACCCGTACTTCGACCTGTACCGCAAGCAGGTGATCAAGCAGGCCGACCTGGTCATGGCCATGTACATCCGCGGTGACGCGTTCACGCCGGAGGAGAAGGCGCGCAACTTCGCCTACTACGACGCGCGGACCGTACGGGACTCGTCGCTCTCGGCCTGCATCCAGGCCGTGCTGGCCGCCGAGACCGGGCACCTGGAGCTGGCCCACGACTACCTGGGCGAGGCCGCCCTGATGGACCTGCACGACCTGCACCGCAACGCCCGGGACGGCGTGCACGTGGCGTCGCTGGCCGGGTCCTGGATCGCACTGGTCGCCGGCCTCGGTGGCATGCGTGACTTCAACGGCCAGCTCAGCTTCGCTCCGCGCCTGCCCAGCCGGATCAACAACCTGGAGTTCTCGCTGCTCTGGCGTGGCCTGCGGCTGCGGGTGAACGTGACCTCCGAGGAGGTCACCTACTCGCTGCGCAACGGTGGCGGCTCGGCCCGGCTCACCCTGCTGCACCACGGCAAGGAGATCGAGGTCACCCAGGTGCGCCCGGTGACCATGGCGATCCCGCCGGCGCTGCCGGTGGGCGCCGCGCCGTCGCAGCCGGCCGGCCGGGCGCCGGTGCGCCGGGCCGTGCACTAGAAGCGCCCAGACGCGAGAACGGCCCCCGCCCTGCAGGGCGGGGGCCGTTCTCGTAGGTCGGGGTTGCTGTTGCTAGAGCATCGAGACGTGCACGTGGTCAGTGTGGTCACTGACCCCGCTGTACGAGCGCCATTCGCCCGTGGCGGCGAACCAGATCTGCTTGTACCAGATCACGTAGTAGATGCCGAGTTCGTCGGCGTTGCGCACCAGGAAGGCCGTCAGGTTGTTGCCGTACTTCATCTCGTCGGTGCTGTCCGCCGAGGAGAAGCCGCTCTTCTGCAGCGACCAGTCGCAGGCCCGGCCCTTGGGATGCTCGAACGGCCCGCCGTTGCGGTGACAGCCCACGAAGCGTTTGAAGCCCGCCTTGCGCACTTCCTTGTACATGTGCAGGGTGCGCTTGGTCACACAGCCGCTGGTGGTCTCGTCCTTCTCCGTGCAGCCCTCGGGGGAGAACCCGCCGTTGCTGTTGCGCGGAGCCGGGTCCGCTTCCTTCGACTTGGCGTCGACCAGGCCCTCGTTGATGGTCCGGTTGAGGCCGGTCGAGCCACCCAGCAGGTCGATCTGCTTGTTGGCCGCGGCCTTCTGCTTGGTCAGCGCGGTCAGCTGCTGCTGCTCGTTCTTGACCTCGGCGTCGAGCGCGGCTTTCTTCTCGCTGACCGTGGCGATCGCCTGGTTCAGCTCGCGCAGCTTGCCGTCGTGCAGGCGGTTGATCTCCTCCAGCGAGATCGCCTTGCTCATGAAGTCGGACGACGTGCTGGCGTTGAGCAGGAAGCCGACGGCGCTGAGGTCGCCGGTCTGGTACTGCTGCGCGGCGATCTTGTTGACCTCGGGAATGAGGACGTCGCGCCGGGCTTCGGCAGCCGCCAGCTCGCTGGTCAGCTTCTTCTGGTTCTTCCGGGACGCGGTGACGGCGGCCTTGGCGTTGACGAAGCGTCGGTTGGTCGACTCCATCAGGTCCGACATCAGGGCGTCGTCCTCGTCCTCAGCACTCGGCGAGCTACCGCCCGGCGCTGCGGTCGCCATTGTGGCGGGAGCCACAAACAACGCAACTGCCATGAGCGGTGCCAGGGCTAACGTCAGCCACCGGCGGGGACTTGCGGTCATCAAGCAACAGTTCCTTCCTAGTCACCGCCGACCGAGTTAGCTGACGGGTTCGGGACGGAAGCAATCCCTACCGCATTACGCGGATTCACCCCAGTGACCTGGTTCCCCGGCTCACCTTTCGGCGATTGGGCGGCGGCCTGCCGGCAACTCGGGGGCGGTGCCGTCCTGGCAGGACCGGCGGCCAGTTTACCCGAGATATCGCCGCGCATCAGGACCCACGGAACCGCCAAAAGTGTTACCGGACAACGACATTGCGTAATCAGGTCACCAGCCGTGTGCAGGCAATTGCCGTGCGTACGAGAACTGTCGATCTGTCGATGCAGTCGGTATGGTCGATCCGGTTCCCGACCGGGGACCGCCGCCTAATCGCCCGTTGCGGCGAGCCGGGGAACCATATTTCCTCCGGGGTGAATCCGCGAATGCGGTAGGGATTTCCTTCGTCCCGAACCCGTCAGCTAACCCGGCCGGCGGCCGACGGAAGGAAATGCCTGTGCAGGATCTGACTGCGCGGCGATTAGCAGCGGTGATGGCGCTGCTCATCGCCGTGTGCGGGTTGGCCGTCGCCCCGACGCCGGCCACCGCGGCCCCCCGCCCCCTCGCCGCCCCCGGCGACAACGGTGACGACGGTGAGGGCGGTTCCAAGTCCCTCGTCACCCAACTGGAAGAGGCCTCCCGAGGTTTCGTGGAGGCCAAGGCCAAGTTGAAGAAGTCCAAGCAGCAGCAGGCCGACCTGGCCGCGGAGCTCAAGCGGCTGGACGCCGCGCTGGGCCCGCAGCAGGCGGCCCTGGACGAGCTCGCGAAGCAGGCGTACACCACCGGCCGGGTCGGCCCGATGTCCGCCCTGATCACCGCGAACACGACCGACACCTTCCTGGACCGGGCCGAGACGCTGGCCACCGTGGCGGCTCAGCAGAACGAGGCGATCGCCGACCTCAAGGCCACCCGGGACGCCCAGCAAAAAGCCAAGATCGCCATTGACGCGGCCATCCGTGACGAGCAGAAGCAGGTCAACGTGATGGCCAAGCGGAAGGCTCAGGCCGAGACCGCGCTCAAGGAGGCGAACCAGGGCGAGGACGCCGACCAGCCCGGTGACAACGACAGCGGCGGCAGCTCCGGCGGCGGCTCCAGCGGCGGCGGCAGCGCGTCGGCCGACCCGGCGCCGGGCGGCAGTGGCTGCACCGAGGACGACCCGACCACCGGTGGCTGCCTCAGCCCGCGCATGCTGCACGCGTACCAGGAGGCGCGCGAGGACGGGTTCACCCGGTTCACGCGCTGCTTCCGCGAGCAGAACAGCGGTGAGCACCCGAAGGGCCGGGCGTGCGACTTCTCCTCCGAGAAGAACACCTTCGGCGGCGACGCCACCGGCGGTGACAAGACGTACGGCGACAACCTGGCGAAGTACTTCATCAACAACGCCGACGAGCTGCAGGTGCTCTACGTGATCTGGTACCGCCGGATCTGGCTGCCGAGCAGTGGCTGGAAGTCCTACAGCGGGGCGGGTGGCGACCCGTCCAGCGACCACACCAACCACGTGCATCTCTCGGTCAACTGACGCGGCCGGGGCGGGGGTACGGGACCTACTTGCGCATGTAGGTCTCGTACTCCCGCATCACGTCCTCGGTCGCGCCGTCGGCCCGGATCTGCCCCGACTCGAGCCAGATGCAGCGGTCGCAGGTGTCCCGGATCGACTGCTCGCTGTGGCTCACCAGGAAGACCGTGCCGGCCTCGGCACGAAGCTCCCGCACCCGCTGCTCGCTGCGCCGGCGGAACTTGGCGTCACCGGTGGCCAGCGCCTCGTCGATGAGCAGGACGTCGTGCTGCTTGGCGGCGGCGATCGAGAAGCGCAGCCGGGCGGCCATGCCGGAGGAGTACGTCCGCATCGGCAGCGAGGAGAAGTCGCCCCGCTCGTTGATGCCGGAGAACTCGATGATGTCGTCCTTCTTCGCCTTCACCTCGGCCGGTGACATGCCCATCGCGAGGCAGCCCAGCTCGACGTTGCGCTCACCGGGCAGCTCGTTCATCAGGGCCGCGTTCACACCCAGCAGCGAGGGCTGCCCGGCGGCGTAGATCTTGCCGCGGGCGACCGGCAGCAGGCCGGCCACCGCGCGTAGCAGCGTGGACTTGCCGGAGCCGTTGCTGCCGATCAGACCGATCGCCTCACCCCGGTACGCCACGAAGCTCACGCCCTTGACGGCGTGCACCTCCCGTACGGTAGCGGCCCTGGTGTTGGTGACCAGCCGCTTGAGGCTGACCAGCGGGCTGTTGTTGCCGGGCGCCGCGGAGCTGTGCACCTTGTAGATGACATGGGCGTTGTCCGCGATGACGGTGGGGATGCGCTCGCTGTCAGCCACGGCCGTAGCCCTTCTCTCCGCGCCAGAAGTACACGTAGCCACCCAGGCCGACGACGAGGGTCCAGACGACCGCCTGGATCCACAGCAGGGTCGGCGAGCCGGCCAGCGGGACGTCCTCCATCAGCGAGTGCCGGGTCAGCTCGATGAAGATGAGCAGTGGGTTCGCCTCGACCACGGCGAGCGGCCAGCCGCTGAGGTGGTTCTCGAACAGGGTCACCGGGTAGAGCACGGCCGACCCGTAGAGCCAGAACCGCATGATGAACGGCGTCAGCTGCTTGATGTCGCGGACCTTGGACCCGAGCCGCGCCATGAACAGCGCCAGGCCGGTGTTGAAGACCGAGTGCAGCAGCGCCACCGGGATGATCAGGAGCCACTGCACGGTGATCGGCTCGCCGGTGAGCAGCATGATGCCCATCAGGACGAACAGGGCAACGACGTAGTTACGGATCTCCACCAGGGCGACCGACAGCGGCAGGCTGCCCCGCGGGAAGTGCAGGGCGCGGATCAGCCCGAGGTTGCCGGTGATCGCGTTGATGCCGGACTGCACCACCGACTGGGTGAAGCCGAAGACGAACACGCCGGCACAGAGGTACGCGATGAAGTTCGACACCCCGTTCCGGCCGCCCAGGATCACGCCGAAGATCACGTAGTACACGGCGGCGTTGATGATCGGAGTGAGGACCTGCCACACCATGCCGAGCTTGGTGTTGCCCAGCGCCGAGGTCATCTTGGCGCTGGCGTGCGCCTGGATGAAGTGCCGGTACGACCACAGATCGCGCGTGTACTCGAGGAGGCTGGGTAGCCGTCCTGAAGCGCTCAGACCGTGCCGTCGGGCCATCTCCTTGAGAGAGAGCCCGGCGCCGGGGTCGGCGACCGCCGTCTCTGGCATGGGGTGGTGCTCCGATCTTGTCGGCCCGTAGGAGGCAGCGGGTTCCGGTGACTTGCGCGAGAACACAGCTAGCAGCATGACAGGCACCCGCCGACATCGATGAAACGGGTTCGTATCGACGTGGCTGTTGACGGTACTTGACCAAACGGCGGAACGCAACCGTTACGTCGTACCGTTATAGTGACCGTGTGGCGACAGTAAAGCGCGCACCTGCCGGAGCGGCGGTGCTCCGAGGCGACATCACCGTGGCGATTCGCAACGCGGTCATGAACGAGTTGGCGGAAGTCGGCTATGGCCGATTGTCCATCGAAGCCGTGGCGCGCCGCGCGGGGGTCGGCAAGACTGCGATCTACCGGCGGTGGAGCAACAAGCTCGAGATGGTCCTGGAGATCATTTCCGACGTGGCCGAGCGAAAGGTGCCCCTTCCGGACACCGGGAGCTTCGCCGGCGATCTCGAGCTGCTGATGATGATCGTGAGCCGGGCGCTGCAGCACCGCATCGCCTCCCAGATCATCCCGGACCTGATGGCCGAGGCCGCTCGCAACCCGCAGATCGCCGAGACCCTGCAGCGAGCGCTGCACACCCACCAGAAGGCGGTCGGCGAGAAGCTGGTCGGTCAGGCCGTCGCTCGCGGCGAGCTGCCCGAGGGTACGGATGCGAACCTCGCCGTCAGCCTGATCCTCGGCCCGCTGTACTGGCGTCTGGCGGTCGCGAGGCAGCCGCTGGCGGACGACGACCTGGAAAAGCTCTCCCAGGCCGTGACAGCGGCTCTGAAGGGCGCTGCCGGGGCCTGAGAGGCCGCAACCGGCTGCTTCCCGAACCGCACCCGTCCGCAACTCAAGAATTCCTGGGCTCCGCGATCCGGTGACCGAAGGGATGGGCTGACCCCGACCCGCCCCCCGGAGCCGGAGAAGATGACCCCTCTCGACGACGCCTGGCCCGACACGACCGTGCGCGAAGCCACGGTGCTCGACGCCACCGCACTGCTCGCCATCGCCATGGGTGGTGCGGCCGACCCCGGCGCGCGCCCACTCTCGAAGCGCCCGAAGGTGGTGACCGGAGCCGCGGTGACCGGCGCGTGGCGCAGCCCCGACGGGGTGGTCCGGCTTCAGCTGCGTACCGACGGCACCTATGCCGGTGAGGTCGCCGGCCGGCGCCGCCCGGCCCGCGGCACCTACCAGATCGACGGCGCGTCGGTGCTGCTGCACGACGACGACTCCGGGCTCAACACCCCGGTCACCGTTCACGAGGGCGAACTGGAGATGGCCGGCCACCGGCTGCTGCCGGTCGGGTAGCCCGCCTTCCCCCATCGGCTCCCGGCCGCGATGCTGTGCCCATGATCGATTGGTTGAACAGCCCGGCTCTGGTGGCGTTCGGCGTTCCGACCTCGTGGGCCGAGGTGCTCGGCTTCGTCACCGGCCTGGTCAACGTCGGCCTCCTGGTCCGCCGGCACATCCTCAACTGGCCGCTCGGCATCCTCAACGTGCTGCTCCTGATGGTCGTCTTCTGGAGCGCCGGGCTCTACGCCGACTCCGGGCTGCAGATCGTCTACGTGATCCTCGGCTGTTACGGCTGGTGGGCCTGGCTCCACGGCGGGCCGGACCGGACCCGGCTGGTGGTCCGCCACACCACCCGGACGGAGTGGATCGGCCTGGCGGTGGCCGGGGTGCTGCTGACCGGTGGCCTCTGGCTCTTCCTCGACCGGCTCACCGGGTCCACGGTGCCGCTGGCCGACGGGCTCACCACGGCGCTGTCGCTGCTCGCCACCTACGGCCAGACCCGCAAGCTGGTGGAGAGCTGGTGGATCTGGATCGCCGCGGACCTGATCTACATCCCGCTCTACGCGTACAAGGGCCTCTGGCTGACCGCGATTCTGTATGTGGCATTTCTCACGCTGTGTGTTCTCGGTATGCGGGCCTGGCGCGGGGCGTGGCGCGATCAGCGACGGAGCGTGACGGCGTGAGGTACGGGCACGGGCTGATCGTCGGGAAGTTCTACCCGCCGCACGCGGGACACCACGCGCTCATCGAGGCCGCCGCGGCGGCCTGCGAGCGGCTGACCGTGGTGGTGGCCCCCTCCTCGGCCGAGAGCATCCCGCTCGCCGACCGGCTGGAATGGCTGCGGGAGGCGCACGGCCCCGGTGTCCGGTTCGTCGGCGTCCACGACGACCACCCGATCGACTACCACGACCCGGCCGTGTGGGAACTGCACATGGCGGTCTTCCGGGCGGCGGCCGGCGCCGACCGCGTCGACGCGGTCTTCTCCTCCGAGGCGTACGGCGCGGAGCTGGCCCGCCGGTTCCACGCCCGGGCGGTGACCGTCGACCCGGACCGCATCCGGGTCCCGGTCTCCGGGACCGCGATCCGCGCCGACCCGGTCGGCAACTGGCGGTTCCTCGGGCCGGGCGCCCGGGGCGGGCTGGCCCGGCGGGTGGTCGTGGTCGGCGCCGAGTCAACCGGCACCACCACCATGGCCCGCGCGCTGGCCCGGCACTACCGGCTGCGCGGCGGCGTCTGGGCGGCGACCCGGTGGGTGCCCGAGTTCGGCCGGGAACTGACCGAGCGCAAACTCGCCGAGCTGCGGAAGGCGCGCCCGGAGGCCACCGTGTTCGACGTCACCTGGGACCGGGACGACTTCGTCACGGTCGCGGCCGAGCAGAACGCGGCCGAGGACTTGGCGGCCAGGGACGGCTCGCCGGTGCTCTTCGCGGACACCGACGCCTTCGCCACCACCGTCTGGGAGGAGCGCTATCTGGGCAGCACGTCGGCGAAGGTGCGGGAACTGGTCCGGACACCGGACCTCTACCTGCTGACCGACGACGCCGGGGTGCCGTTCGAGGACGACGAGCTGCGTGACGGGGAGCATCTGCGCGGCTGGATGACCGGACGGTTCCGGGAGGAGCTGGTGGGGCGCGGGGTTCCGTACGCCGAACTCACCGGAAGCTATGCGCATCGCCTGCGCACCGCCGTGGGTGAGGTCGACCGGCTGCTGGCCGGCGGCTGGCGGTTCTCGCCGCCGCTGACGCCTAAGCCGGTGGCCGCGCCGGTCGATCCGTGAAGCATGCGCCACACCACGACCGCGATCGCTCTGGCCGCCCTCTCGCTGGCGCTCGGCGGATGCGCCGCGCTGGGTCTCGACGACTCGACGACCGGTTCGTCCGCGGCCGAGCAGGCCGGGGAGCCCTTCATGATGGTCGAGGAGGGCGAGGCGACGCCGAGCCAGACGCCGTCGCGGGGACGGGCGCCCAGCCCCACGCCGGAGGCCACCGCCGCGCTGCCGAGCCCCGACCCGAGCTGCACCAAGATCTGGCCGCGGACCGAGAAGGTGATGATCCCGGTCGAGGTGACGCCCGGCGCCGGTTCGCTCAAGGTCGAGTGGCCGACCCAGTACGACTCCGACTACCGGGTGACCGCCGTGCCGCAGGCCCTGGTCTCCGGCCGGCAGCCGGAGCCCACGTGGCAGCGGGTCGCGGCCGGCACCGGCTGCTCGGTGACCGCCACGATCACCGGTCTGGAATCGGGCGCGGCCTACATCGTCTGGCTGGACGCGCCGAACAGCGGTCACGAGCGGGACGGGACGCGGCACCTTTACAGCGGCCGCTCGGGCATCGTCTACCCGCTGTAGCGGGTGCCGCCGGTGGTGGGCAGGCCGGCGTCCCGCCAGGCCGCGAAACCACCGGCCAGGTCGGTCGCCCGGTGCAGGCCGAGCTCCTGCAGCGCGGCGGCGGCCAGGCTGCTGGTGTAGCCCTCCTGACAGGTGACGATCACCGGCAGCGCGTAGTCGCCCGCGAACGGCAGGCGCGCGTCCGAGCGCGGGTCCAGCCGCCACTCCAGGACGTTGCGCTCGATCACGACGGCGCCCGGGATCTCGCCGAACTCGGCACGCTGGGCGGCCGGGCGGATGTCCACCAGGACCGCGCCGTCGCGCATCGCGGCCGCGGTCTCGGCCGGCCCGAGCCGCCGCAGCCGGGTGCGGGCGTCCGCGAGGATCTCGGCGATGCCCCGGGAGCCGGGCGGCGCCGCGGTCACCACTGTGCACCGGCCCGCTCGACGGTGCGCACCTCGAGGCCCGCGGGGCCGATCCGGTACTTCGTCATGCTGGTCAGTGCCGGTCCGTAGACGTGGATGCTGATCGCCGGCCGGTCCGAGCGGTTGCTGATCCGGTGGACGTGGTGGCCGCCGAACCGCCGCCCGGCGCCCTCGCCGAGCTCGCGTGCGGTGATCCGCGGAGCGCCGGAGCCGCCGGCCGACACGGTGTCCTCGATCAGGGTGCCGGCGTAGACGTGGAACGCGCCCGCCGAGCCGCCGTGATCGTGGATCTCGGTCTCCTGCCCGGGCAGCCAGGTCAGCAGCCACACCTCGTGGTCGCCGGCGGTCGCGATCCGGTGATACCACCGCTCGACGGGGTCGAATCGCGGTGTCACCGGCCATCGGGAGGCCGCGGCGGCGAACGCCCGGGCGACGGCAAGGTGATCGGTCATGACGGCTCTCCACTCACATACATATCCTATGGGTTCACTAGGTTTTACCACAAGATCGTGGCCGGTGGTTTCCGTTTCGCGAATTCGGTGCCCGCGGGCGGCGGGCGTCCCCGAAAGAGGCTTCACGAGCTTTGCCTCTTTCTGAAGGTGGTGCGAAAAACTTCAATACGCGACGGTATCGATACGCTCCGTCGACCAAAGTGGCCGGTCAGTCACCAGATCGGCTACCCCGGTCCGCCGTAACGGAGGAATTGCTGGTCAGCCGGTCCCTGGCCTATCGAGAACGCTATATCGTGAGCGGCGCCGCCGAGAAACGGTTGCCGGAGGGTGCCCGCGTACCGCCTCCGATGCCCCGATCTACGAGGACGGACACGTGTTGAAGTCACGCCGCGGACTGTTTGCCGCCGGCCTAAGCGTCGCCGTCGTCGGCGCGATCGGAGTCGTGTCGACTCTCAACGCGGGCGCGGAGCAGATCCCGGACGCGCCGGCACCCGTCGTGGCGCCGGCCGACGAGGCGGACGTCGCGGCCGCGGCACCCGCACCGCCGGCGGTGACGCCGCCGGCCAAGCTGCCCTGGGGCGAGCGCCCCCGCAGCATCCGCAAGGGCCGGGACGGGGCCACCAGCAAGTCGCTCAAGGCCGCCGGCCTGAGCGCGGCGCGGTCCGAGGACGACGGCCAGGAGCGCGCCCCCAAGGGCCGCACCTCGCGGACCACCTTCCTGCGCACCGAGAAGACCACCGTCGTCCCGCCGGAGCCGGCGCCGGCCGACGGCGCCAGCGCGTCGTCCGCGGAGCCGACGGTGCACTTCCTTTACAACGTGGGTTCGCAGGCCGCCGAGGCCGACGCCGCCTACGCGAACCTCACCATCAGCAAGCCCAAGCTCGCCGAGAACGACTACCACACGCTCGCCGAGCTGGCCGTGCAGTCCGCCGACGGCCGCCAGATCGTCGAGGTCGGGTGGAACGTGGACCGCCTGGTCAACGGCGACGACGACCCGCACCTGTTCGTCTACCACTGGATCGACCGGAAGACGTCCTGCTACAACACCTGCGGTTTCGTGCAGTACAGCAAGACCATCAAGCCGGGCGACACCCTCGTGCAGGACACCCAGAAGCGGTTCGGGATCCAGTTCTTCAACGGCGCCTGGTGGGTGGCGTACGACACCGAGTGGGTCGGCTACTTCCCCGGTGAGCTGTGGGGCGGCACCTTCACCCGCAGCGGCCTGGTGCAGGTCTTCGGCGAGGTGGCGGCCTCGACCGAGAAGCCGTGCACCGAGATGGGCAACGGCAAGAAGGCGGACGACACCAAGGCGGCCAAGGTCGGCAGTGTCGCGTACCTGAACGGGCCCACCGTGGACATGCACGTCCGCAGCACCAGCGACCTCTACCCGGTCTCGAAGCTGAGTACCCGGACGTTCCGCTACGGCGGCCCCGGAGCCTGCTGACCAGGAGATCAACTCGATGCCCGGTCCCCGGAAAGGGGGCCGGGCATCGATGTTTTTCAGCTTTCCGGGACAGCCCTTGAACCGTGATGCGTGCCACGATGTACATCCGGGTGGCCGGGCGGAACCCGAGGGGAGCTGGCGCCGATGAAGCGACGGGTGAGCCCCGACGAGCAGCTGATGACCGCGCTCTACACCGAGCACTACTCAGTCCTGATCAACTTTGTGTCGCGGTACGTGTCGGACCGCCACAAAGCGGAGGACCTGGTGCAGGAAACACTGTTACGGGCCTGGAAGCACATCGACCATCTCGACCCGGAACCGGGCCGGACCAGGTCGTACCTGCTGACCATCGCTCGCAACGTGGTGACCAACGCCTGGCGTGCGGAACAGCGCCGTCCCCGGCTGGTCGCCGATGAGAACGCGGTCAATTCGGTGCCGTCGGCAGACAATGTGGATCAGATGGTGGAAGGCTGGCTGGTGGCGGAGGCGCTGGAACGCCTCTCCCCGGAACACCGGGCCGTCATCCAGGCGATGTATTACGAGGGGCAGAGCGTGGCGGACGCGGCGCGGAGGCTGTCGGTGCCGGAGGGCACGGTGAAATCGCGCGCCTACTACGCGGTACGCGCGCTGCGTACGGTGTTCGAGGAGATGGGGATGCTGCGATGAGCGACCTCGACGAACATGGTGCTCTGCATCGGTTGCTGGGCGGATACCTCCTCGGCGGGCTTGACGAGGCCGACACGGACCGGCTCGACGAGCACCTGCACGACTGCGCGGACTGCCGCGCGGAACTGGACCGGCTGGCGCCCGTACCGGAAATGCTGCAGCGTCTGCCGGACGCGCGCCACCTGGGTGGTGGCGCACCGCTCGCGGTCTCACCGACCGCGCGCCCCAGCCAGCAGAACATCGAAGGCCTGCTCAGCCGCATGCGGGCGGAGAAGACCAAGGAGACCCGGACCGCTCGGGTACGGTGGCTGGCCGCCGCCGCGGTGGTGATGATCGCGGCCGCCGCGATCGGCTACGGGATCTTCACGAACGGCCGCACCGACCCCGGTCGCTCCCCGCAGGCCCTGCCCAGTGTGGAACTCGTGAGCACCCAGTTCGAGTCGGCGCCCGGCAGTGGGCTGACCGGATCGGCGGTCCTCACCCCCAAGGAGTGGGGTGTGGCGATCGCGCTCGACGTGAGCCGGATGTCCGGGAAAGCACCGTTCCTGTGCCTGATGCGCAACAAGAGCGGCGGCACGGAACAGTCCGCGGTCTGGGGCGACACCGGCAACGGCAGCGCGAAGGTGAACGGCGCCAGCTCGTTCAAGATCGGTGACGTGGACGCCGTCCTGATCACCGACCGGGACGGAAAAGTGCTTGGCACCGCCTCGGTGACGTGAAAGATGAGGGGGCATGCGACCCGAATTCCGCGTGCCCCCGAAACTGCGTCCCGGCGACCGCGTCGCGGTGGTCTCGGCCGGCTTCGCCGCACCGGCGCTCTTCCCGGAGCTGCACCTGCAGGCGATGCGGCGGATCCGCACCGAGTTCGGCCTGGAACCGGTCGAGTTCCCGACGACCCGCCGGCACGCCGCGCCGGCCGACCGGGCCGCCGACCTGATGGCCGCCTGGGCCGACCCGGAGATCCGCGCGGTCTTCGCGACGATCGGCGGCGACGACCAGATCACCGTCCTGCCGCACCTCGACCCGGCGCCGTTCCGGGCCGACCCGAAACCGTTCTTCGGCTACTCGGACAACACCAACCTGCTCAACTGGCTCTGGAACCAGGGGATCGCGGCCTACCACGGCGGATCGACCCAGGTGCACCTCGCGCAGGGTGCGGGGATCCGGCCGGTGCACCTGCGGTCGCTGCGGGCGGCCCTCTTCGAGACCGGCGACCTGGAGATCGAGCCGGTCGAGGAGTTCGCCGAGGAGGAGGTCGACTGGGAGGATCCGCGCTCGCTGACCACGTCAGCGCCGATGATCCCCAGCCCGGGGTGGTTCTGGCACCGGCCCGACCGGGTGGTCACCGGGCCGGCCTGGGGCGGGAACCTGGAGATCCTGCACTGGAACCTGGCCGCCGGGCGATGGATCCGGCCGGTCGAGGACTACGCCGGGTGCGTGCTGCTGCTGGAGACCTCGGAGGAGATGCCGCCCGCCGAGGAGGTGTTCCGGATGCTGCGCAACGCCGGCGAGCGAGGCCTCCTGCGGCAGTTCCCGGCGGTGCTGGTGGCGACGGCGAAAGCCACGTTCTTCGGTGCGCCGCGGCCGCCGGAGGACCGGCCGAGATACCGCGACGAGCAGCGGGAGGCGGTGCTGCGGGCGCTGGCGGCGTACCACCCGGAGGCGATGGCGGTCTTCGGCGTGGACTTCGGGCACACCGATCCGCAGTGGGTGCTGCCGTACGGCGGGCGGATCACGGTCGACGGCCCGGCCCGCCGGATCGTCGCCCACTACTGAAAGGTCAGGCCGTGTGGCGGTAGGCGACCCGTTCCTCGCGGTGGATCGGGGTGACCGGCGGCACCGCGTGCCGGGCCGCGAGCAGAGCCGCCCGGGCCGCCGCCGCCGAGCGGATCGCCGCGTGGTTGCGCTGCCCCAGCAGGGTCTCCAGCCGGGAGGTGAGCTCGGCCCGGGTGAACGGCTTGGCCAGGAAGTCGTCGGCCCCGGCGTGCAACGCGGTCATGATCTGATGCCGGTGCACGTCGGCGCTGACCACCATGATCGGCAGGTCGGCGAGGTCGGGGTCGCTGCGGATGCGGCGGCACAGGTCGATCCCGGAGCCGCCGGGCATCCGCACGTCGATCAGCGCGGCGTCGACCCCGCCACGGCTCAGGACGTCCAGCGCGCTTCCCAGGTCGCCGGCGGTCACCACGTCGAAGCCCAGCCGATGCAGGGCCAGTTTCAGCAACTCCCGATGATCGATCTCGTCATCGGTGATCAACACGGTGGGCACGCGAACCTCCAGGGACACTGCGGCTGTGCACTCCAGTTCGGCAACCGCGCTGCTCCGCTGAGCGCAATGAGATTTCGGAGGTCACATGATCAGGACAGCGCGAGCCGGGGAGATGGAACGGCTGCGGGAGATCGAGGTCGCGGCCGGGCGGTCTTTCGCGGCGGTCGGCATGGCGGAGATCGCCCGGGACGAGCCGCTGCCCGCGGCCGAACTGCTCGGCTATCAACGGGACGGACGGGCCTGGGTGGTCACGGACGGGACGGACCGGCCGGCGGCGTACCTGATCGCGAAATGGGTGGACGGCGCCGTGCACGTGGAGCAGGTCTCCGTCGACCCGGCCTGGGCCGGCCGCGGATTCGGCCGGCGCCTGATCGAGCACGTCGCGGGCTGGGCGCGGGAGCGCGGCGCGGCCGCGCTGACACTCACCACGTTCGCCGAGGTCGCCTGGAACGCGCCCTATTACGAGCGGCTGGGTTTCCGCCGGCTGGCCGACGCCGAGCTGACCCCGGGACTGCGGGCGATCCGGGCCGAGGAGGCCGCGCACGGGCTGGACCGCTGGCCCCGGCTGGTCATGCGCTGCGATCTCCGGGACGGCTCATAGGGTTGGGGACATGCGTGCTGCCGTCTTTCACGAGCCCGGTCCCGCTTCGTCCGTCCTCCGGATCGTCGACCGTGGCCTGCCCGTGCCCGGGGCCGGCGAGGTGCGCGTCCGCATCGTGCTCTCCGCGGTGAACCCGGCCGACACCGGCACGCGGGCCGGCCGGGGTGTGCCCGACGGGGTGGCGCCGCCCCGGGTACCGAACCAGGACGGCGCCGGCGTGGTGGACGCGGTCGGCGAGGGCGTGCGGGACCTGGAACCGGGCGACCGGGTCTGGGTCTGGGACGCCGGGCACGGCCGGGCCGACGGCACCGCCCAGGAGTTCGTCGTGCTGCCCCGCCGCCAGGTGGTCCGGATGTACGACGGCGTCCCGTTCGAGGTCGGCGCCGCTCTCGGCATCCCGGCGCTCACCGCGCACCGCTGCCTGACCGCGGCCGCCGACGGACCGGCCCGGCTGGCCCCCGGCGCGCTGGCCGGCCGAACCGTGCTGGTCGCCGGCGGTGCCGGAGCGGTCGGCAACGCGGCGATCCAGCTGGCGAAATGGGCCGGGGCGCGGGTGCTCGCCACGGTCAGTTCCACGGAGAAAGCCGAGCTGGCGAGCGCCGCCGGCGCCGACGTGGTGATCAACTACCGGGAGGAGGACGTGGCCGCCCGGGTCCGCGAGCTGACCCCGGCCGGCCCGCACGTGATCGTCGAGGTGAACACCGCCGACCTCGACCTCACCTACACCGCCACCGACCAGGAGAAGGCGAACGCGGTGGCGGCCGTCGCGGAGGCGGTCGACACCGGCGCCTTCCGCGTCGGCGAGGACGCCGGGCTGCCGATCATCCGTTTCCCGCTGGATCGGGTCGCGCAGGCCCACGAGGCTGTGGAGAACCACGCGGTCGGCAAGGTCGTCGTCGAGGTGACCGCGCCTTGACCGGATGTCGGTTGAGCCGGCGGTCGGGTTAACCCTACTGTCGATCGGGCGGCCCGCGGGATCGGAGGGGGAGGCCCCGGTTGCCTAACGTCAACGGCATGACGACGACCTACGCCGATACGGCTGGAAACTCGAGCGTGGCCGGGCGCTACCTGCGCCAGCTGGCCATCGACACGCAGTACGTGCTTCTCGGCTTCCCGATCGGCCTGATCACGATCGTGCTGTGCATGGCCGGTTTCGGGGTCGGCGTCGGCACCGCGATCATCTGGGTCGGTCTGCCCGTCCTGGTGGCCACGCTGGGCATGTCCCGCGGCTTCGCCACCCTGGAGCGGGCCCGCATCGGCCCGGTGCTGCGCCGCCAGGTGCACCACCCGGCCTACCGCACCGGCCGCGACCAGGGCCTGCTCCGCCGCACCCTCATCCCGCTGGCCGACGTGCAGTACTGGCTCGACATGCTGCACGGGATGTTCCGCTTCATCCCCAGCACCGTCGCCTTCTGCTTCGTCATCACCTGGTGGGCGGTGACCCTGGCCGGCCTCGCCTACCCGCTCTACGACTGGGCGCTGCCCCACCCACCGGACAACTACGAGCTGGTCGAACTGATCGGCTTCCAGGACAGCGCCGGGAACCGGATCGTGCTGAACGTGCTGATCGGCCTGATCTTCGGCGCCACCCTCTACCCGGTCGTCCGCGGCTCGGCACTGCTCGAAGCAGCCTTCGCCCGCGGCCTGCTCAGCGGCGTCGACGAGCTGCGCCAGCAGGTCACCGAGGCGCACGCCGCCCGCGACGTCGCCCAGCAGCAGAAAGCGGCCGCCGTCTCGGCCGAGGCGGTCGCGCTGCGCAAACTCGAGCGCGACATCCACGACGGCCCGCAGCAGCGGCTGGTCCGGCTCGCCATGGACCTCGGCCGGGCCGAGCAGCAGTTCACCACCGACCCGGACGCGGCCCGCGCCACCGTCGCCGAGGCGCTCTCGCAGACCCGCGAAACCCTCGACGAACTGCGGGCGCTGTCCCGCGGCATCGCCCCGCCGATCCTGGTCGACCGGGGACTGCGGGCGGCCCTGACCGCGCTGGCCGGCCGGTGCACGGTCCCGGTGGACCTGGACGCCCCGCCGATCGAGCGGCTGGACCCGTCCGTCGAGTCGACCGCGTACTTCGTGGTCGCCGAGGCGCTGACCAACGTCGCCAAGCACAGCCACGCCAACGAGGTGCAGGTCAGCGTGCAGCGGATCGCCACCGGCCTGCTGGTGACCGTCGCCGACGACGGGGTGGGCGGCGCCAGCCTGGCCAAGGGGCACGGCCTGGCCGGCCTCGACGACCGGGTCCGGGCGGCCGGCGGCGTCCTCGCCGTGGAGAGCCCCGAGGGCGAGGGGACGCGGCTCACGGCGGCCCTGCCGATCTGACAGCATGGCGGCATGCGGGTGGTGATTGCGGACGACGCGGTTCTGTTGCGCGAGGGTTTGGTTCGGCTCGTCGAGGAGAACGGCCACACGGTGGTGGCGGCCGTCGGCGACGGGCCGTCCCTCGTTTCCGCCGTCGTCGAGCACCGCCCGGACGTGTCCATCGTGGACGTGCGGATGCCGCCGTCGCACACCGACGAGGGGCTGCGAGCCGCCGTCGAGGCCCGGGAGAAGGTGCCGGGCACCCCGATCCTGGTCCTCTCGCAGTATGTCGAGGTCTCCTACGCCGACGATCTCCTGGCCGACCGCCGCGGGGCGGTCGGCTATCTGCTCAAGGACCGGGTCTCGCTGGTCGCCGACTTTCTCGACGGCCTGCAGCGCGTCGCCGAGGGCGGCACCGTGCTCGACCCCGAGGTGGTCGGCCAACTGCTGGTGCGCCGCCGCCGTGACGACCCGCTGCGCAGCCTGACGCCGCGCGAGCGCGAGGTGCTGGGCCTGATGGCCGAGGGCATGTCGAACACCGCGGTCGCCCGCAAGATGGTCGTCACCGAGGGCGCGGTGGAGAAGCACGTTCGCAACATCTTCACCAAGCTGGGCCTGCACCAGGACGAGGAGCAGCACCGGCGCGTGCTGGCAGTGCTGGCCTACCTGCAGACGTAGGGCTAGCACTACCCCGGACTTGGGTGCTCGCTGGATCGTTCGGCCACTTCGGACTCCATAGCGTTCTCCCCATGGACAACAGGGGGAACGTGAAGGGCATCGCGGCGCGCGTCGCGATCTGGAGCGCACGGCATCGCGCGCTCGCGATTCTCGGCTGGGTGGCCTTCGTCGCGGCCACGATCCTGCTGAGCATGCAGGTCAGCACCGAGCAGGCGAACTACGCGCTGGCCGGGCACGGTGACTCGGGCCGGGCGGACCGGATCGTCGAGGAGGCCGGCTTCCCGGAGCAGCCGGCCGGCGAGATGGTGCTGATCCAGAACCGGGCCGGCAGCGACCGGGTGACCGCTGCGGAGGAGGTCACCCGCGCGCTCAAGTCGACCGCCGACGTCGCCGACGTGCAGGCGCCGATCGAGTCGCCGGACGGCCGGTCCACTCTGATCACCTTCAGCATCGGCGGTGACCCGGAGACGGCGGGCGAGCGGGTCGGTCCCGCGCTGGACGCGGTCGCCAAGGTGCAGGCCGCCCATGCCGATCTGTACATCGCCGAGGCCGGCGACGCGAGCGCTGACAAACTGATCGGCGACGAGCTGGAGGAGGGGCTCACCCGGCTGTCGCTGCTCTCCATCCCGGTGACGCTCGGCATCCTGCTGGTCGCCTTCGGCGCCGTGGTGGCCGCGCTGCTGCCGGTCGCGCTGGCGATCATGTCGGTGATCGCCGCGATCGGTTTGATGGCCGCGGCCAGCCGGCTGGCGCCCGCGGTCGACGAGACCACCCACGTGATGCTGCTGATCGGCCTGGCGGTCGGGGTCGACTACTGCCTGTTCTACATCCGGCGGGAACGGGACGAGCGGCGCAAGGGGGCCGATCCGCACCGGGCCTTGATGATCGCGGCGCAGACCTCGGGCCGGTCGATCTGGATCTCCGGGCTGACCGTGATCGTCGCGATGGCCGGCATGTTCTTCACCCGGGACGTCACGTTCGTCAGCTTCGCCACCGGCACCATCCTGGTGGTCGCCACCGCGGTGCTCGGCTCGCTGACCGTGCTGCCCGCCCTGCTCTCGGCGCTCGGCGACCGGGTCGACGCGGTCAAGATCCCGGGGCTCTACCGTCGCAACAGCGACGGCCGGGTCTGGAACGCGCTGCTGCGTGTGGTGCTCGCCAAGCCGCTGGTCTCCGCGGTGGTGGCGGTCGCCGCCCTCGGTGCGCTGGCCGCGCCCGCCCTGGATCTGAAGACCAAGGGCCAGGGCATCCAGGACGTCTCGGCCGACGCGCCGGTGGTGCTCGCCATGGTGGCGATCGGCGAGGCTTTCCCCAGCAAGACCACGCCGGCCCGGGTCGTGGTGCAGGGCGACGTGCGGGGCCAGGAGTTCGACCAGGCGCTGACCGGTTTCCGGTCCGCGGTCGCGGCCAGTGACGGCAAGCTCGTCGAGCCGATCGACGTGGAGGTCAACCCGCGCGGTGACGTCGCGGTGGTCTCGGTGGGTCTGGCCGGCAAGGAGACGGACGCCGCCGCTATCGCGGCGCTCGACACGCTGCGCGGCGAGGTCGTGCCGGACACGTTCGGCCGCCTTTCCGGTACGAAAGCGCACGTCACCGGCGCGACCGCCAGCAGCGTCGACTACAACGAACGGCTGGAGGAGAGCCTGCCCTGGGTCTTCGCCTTCGTGCTGGGGCTGGCGTTCATCCTGCTGCTGGTGTCCTTCCGCTCGGTGGTCGTGGCGATCACCGGTGTGGTGCTGAACCTGCTCTCCGTCGCCGCCGCGTACGGCATGCTGGTCTTCGTCTTCCAGGACGGGCACTTCGAGGAGCAGCTGAACTTCGTCTCCGGCGGGGGCATCACCAACTGGATGCCGCTGTTCCTGTTCGTCATCCTGTTCGGGTTGTCGATGGACTACCACGTCTTCGTGGTCTCCCGGATCCGCGAGCTGCACGACCGGGGCCTGCCGATCCGGGACGCGGTCCGGGAGGGCATCGGCAGCACGGCCGGCGTGATCACCAGCGCGGCGGTCGTCATGGTCGCGGTCTTCGCGCTCTTCGCCACGCTGCCGCTGACCGCCACCAAGGAGCTGGGCGTGGGCCTGGCCGCCGCGGTGCTGCTGGACGCCACGATCATCCGGGCGGTGCTGTTGCCGGCGGTGATGACGCTGCTCGGCCGGGCGAACTGGTGGCTGCCGCGCGGGCTGCGCTGGCTGCCGGAGATCGCGCACGAGCCGCCGGCGCCGGTGACGCCGGCCCGGCCCGAGCCGGAGCTCACGCCGGTGGGCTGACCAGCTGAGCCAGGGCGCCGCCGAGATAGGCGGCGCCCAGTCCGGCGGTGATGCTGAGCAGCGGATATCCGAGGGCGGCGGCGGTCTGCCCGCGCCGGGCCAGGCTCAGCGTCTCCCAGCTGAACGTCGAATAGGTGGTCAGCGCCCCGCAGAACCCGGTGCCGAGCAGCGCGGTCAGGCCGGGGCTGACGCGCAGGCCGAGGACGAACCCGAGCAGCAGCGAGCCGGTCACGTTGACCGCGAGGGTGCCCCACGGGAAGGCCGGGCCGTGACGGGCCTGGAAGAACCGGTCGGTCAGGTAGCGCAGGGGCGCTCCGACGGCCGCGCCGAGGGCGACCAGCAGGGCGGTCACCGGCGGACCGCCGAGATCAGGGCGCTGCCCGCCCAGGCCGCCAGCAGGGCGCCGAACAGGGTGGCGGCCAGATAGCCGAGGCCGGCCTCGGCGACCTGCACGGTGGCGGTGGAGAAGGTGGTGTACCCGCCGAGCACGCCGGTGCCGAGGAACAGGCGCGGCAGCCGGCGGTCGACGAGCGTGTAGAGCACGCCGATCAGGAAACAGCCGGAGATGTTGACCGCCCAGGTGGCCCAGGGTGTGCCGGGCCAGGCGGCGGAGATGCCGTACCGGGCGAGGGCGCCGAGCACGCCGCCCGCGGCGACGGCGGCCAGGCCGCGCCGGTCCACGTCGAGATCCATCACCAGGGACGTTAGCCGACCATGGGCCCGGCGGCCGGGGGGACGTGGCGGCGTCCTCCCCGGCCGGTCCCGGGGCGCTCACTGACGAAGCGCACTGACCGTCCACTGTAGGCGAGGATCTTGAACCGTGGCGGTCGGCCCCGTGCCGAAACGGTCACTTGCATTCTGCGCTCGCGAGTGCGTTCGCGCGATTGCCGACCGGGATGACATGCGTCAGCCGTCCGGTGCACCCGGCCCGGCGCCGAAGATCAGCGCACGGCGGCGGCGCGGGCCCGGTGCGGCGCCGCGGCCAGCCGGAATCCGGCTCGCAGCGTGGCGTACGCCGGGTAGCTGTTCAGCGCGACCAGGCGGTGCCGCATGCCGGCCAGCCCGCTCGGCGGCAGGTAGCCCTCCGGCCGGTAGCGCTGGAACAGCTCGGCCATCCGCCGGAAGAACTCGCGCCGGCGGCTGCGGTGCACCCGGTCCTCGTTGCCGGCCACCACGAGCAGGTGGCTGATCATGAGGGAGAAGATCCGGGTACGCACCTCGGGCCCCGCACCGGCGTCGTCCAGCCACTCGTGCAGGCGTTCGTACTGGTCGAAGACCTCGAAGTGCCGCTCGCTGGGGGTCGCGGTGATCGCCCCGGCCCGGCCGATCCGGTAGTGGTAGCAGACCCGGTCGAGCGCCTCGACCTGCCCGGCGGCGATCAGGACGGGGTTGCTGAACGCGACGTCCTCGTACCAGCCGGGCGGGAACTTCAGATCATGTTCGGTCAGCAGCTCCCGCCGGATGATCCGGTTCCAGGCGGTGTGCTGCACGCCGAGCATCCGGTCCAGGGTGGCCGGGCCGGCCAGCAGCGGCGAGGACTTGTCGAGCTTGGTGCTGCCGTCGTCGTAGACCCGCAGGTGGTCGACGACCAGCACCCGCGGCTGGGCCTCGCGGAGCCGCTCCAGCACCGCCCGGACCGAGCCCTCCGGCAGCCAGTCATCGCTGTCGACGAACCACACGTAACGGCCGCGCGCCTCGGCCAGGCCGGCGTTGCGGGCCAGCCCGAGCCCGACGTTGCCGGGCAGGTGGAGCACACGCAGGCCGTCGTGGCGAGCCGCGTACTCGTCGAGCATCGCGCCGCAGTCGTCCGGCGACGCGTCGTCGACGGCGATCACCTCGACCTGCGCGTTCTCCTGCGCGGTCAGTCCGGCGCGCAGCGAGTCCAGGCAGCGGTGGAGATAGCTCTCGACCGCGTAGACCGGCACCACGACGGTCAACAGAACGTCCATCTGATCACCCTCGGCCCGGTACGTGAAGCCGAGGGTAATTACAGTTGTCGACGGGCTACTTCTCCGGGAACAGCAGAGCCTGCATGGCGTCGGTGGTCAGCGGCTCGGCGAAGTAGTAGCCCTGGCCGAGCTCGCAGTTGCCGTCCGCCAGCTCGCTGAGCTGCCCGGCGTCCTCGATGCCCTCGGCGATCGTGGACAGCTGCAGCGCCTGGCCGAGCTGGATGATGCCGAGGGTCAGCGCCGCCGCGGCCGGCACGTCGCCGACGTCGTCCACGAACGATTTGTCGATCTTGATGATGTCCACCGGGAAGCGGCGCAGGTACGCCAGCGACGAGTAGCCGGTGCCGAAGTCGTCGATCGCCAGGCGTACCCCGAGCGCCTTGATCGCCTCCAGCCGGCGCAGCGTCTCCGGGCGGTGGTCGACGATCAGCGACTCGGTCAGCTCGATCACCAGGCAGTGCGGCGGCAGCCCGCTCTCGGCGAGCGCGGAGCGGACCACGTCCGGCAGGTCGGCCCGGTCGAGCTGGACCGCGGAGAGGTTCACGCTGACCGTGAGCGGCGACTCGCCGCCCCGCCGGGTGTTCCACGCGGCCGCCTGCCGGCACGCCTCCCGCAGCACCCACTCACCGATCGGCACGATCATCCCGGTCTCCTCGGCGAGCGGGATGAAGTCGAGCGGCGGGATCATCCCGCGTTCCGGGTGCTGCCAGCGGACCAGCGCCTCCAGGCCGGAGATCTCGCCGGTGCGCAGCCGGACGATCGGCTGGAACCGCAGCTGGAACTCGTGCCGCAGCACCGCGCGGCGCAGGTCGGCCTCCATCTCCAGGTGGCGCTGGAAGGACTCGCGCATCGCCGGTTGGAAGACCGCGTGCTGGTCCTTGCCCTGCTTCTTCGCCTCGAACATCGCCAGGTCGGCGCGGACCAGCAGCTCCTGGGCGTCCGCCGCGCCGGCCTCGCCGTACGCGATGCCGATGCTGCAGGTCACGAAGGTCTCCCGGCCGTCGAGGTCGAACGGCTCGCGCAGGGCGGTGACGATGCGCCGGGCCACCGGTACGGCGGCCTCCACCCCGGCGATGTCGGGCAGCAGCACCGCGAACTCGTCGCCGCCGAGGCGGGCCGCGGTGTCGTCGGTGCGCAGGCACTCCCGCAGCCGGTCGGCGACCGCGACCAGCAGCCGGTCGCCCGCGACGTGCCCGAGCGCGTCGTTGATCACCTTGAACCGGTCGAGGTCGATGAGCAGCGCCGCCGTCCCACCGCTGCGGGAGGTGGCGAGCGCGGTCTCCATGCGGGTCACGAACAGCGAGCGGCTGGCCAGCCCGGTCAGCGTGTCGTGGAACGCCTGGTTCATCTCGTGCAGCGTCCGGGCGTCGGTGATGGCGAGGCTGACGTGCTCGGCGAAGGCCAGCAGCATCTCCTGAGCCGGCTTGTCCCACTCCCGCGGCTCGGTGTACGAGCCGACGAACATCGCCCCGATCACCACGCCGTTCTCGTGCACCGGCACGGCCATGACGCACTTGAGGCGGGCCCGCACGATCTCCGGAACCGCGATCGGTGAGCCGGCGTAGTCGTCGACGGCGACCAGCTCGTCACCCATGATCGCCAGGCCGGCGGCGCCGAGCGCGGCGACCGGGACCCGCTGCATCTTCGGCACGTGCTCGGCCGGCACGCCCCGGGAGGCGAGCAGGCTGGTCCGGGTGGGGTCGTCGGCGTCCAGCACGGTCAGCCCGGCCATCTCGACGTTCAGCAGGTCCGCGGCGCCCGCGGTGATCATGTCGAGGATGTCCGGCAGCGGCTCGCGCCGGGCGATCGCCCGCTGCACGGTGCTCAGCTCGTCGAAGAGGCGCTGGCGTCGCTGCAGCGAGTCGATCAGCCGGGTGTTCTCCTCGGCCTGCCGCCGCTCCGCCTCGACCAGTTGCAGCGCCTGCAGGCTCAGCTCGAGCACCCGGGCCATGCCGCGCAGCAGGCAGATCTCCTCGACGGTGAAGTCGCGGTCGCGCCGGCCCAGCGCGAGCAGCCCGGCGGACGGGCTGCCGAGCGGGGCGACGGCGATCGCGTACGAGTTCCCGCCGGCCTCGAACGCGCTGCGCCGGCCGGCGGCGATCTCGGTGAGCGGGTACGCCGGGATCTGGTCGACGGGTAGCCCGACGGCCGCGGCCACGCCACCGTCGACCAGCAGAACCGCGAGGTCGGCATCGAGCGCGCGGACTGCGCACTCGACGGCGGCGTGCTGCGCGGCGGCCTCGTCGGGCCGGTCGGCGACGACGGCGAGGAACTCCGTCAGTTGCTGGGTGGCGAGCACGTGGTTGCAGTCGGCGGGCGGGGCGGGCAGTTGAGGAAAATCTCGCGACGGCGTGCCAATCTGGTCACGATCGGTCAGTGGCTCAGCACGGAAGGTTGTCAGCCGGAGGTGCGGTGCGCCTGAATGGAGTCCGTGGGTAACGCCCTCGCCCCCGGCCGCATCGGCGCGGCTTTTGTCGCCGTCCTGGGCCTGGCCGCCGCCGCTCCGATCGTCACCGCCGTCACGCTCCTGCCGTCTGCCCTGGCCGGCGGCGCGGGACCGCTCCTGCCGCTGGCCTTTGCCGCCGTGGCGCTGGTCCTGTTGATCTTCTGCACCGGGTTCGCGGCGATGGCCCGGCGGGCTCCGAGCGCCGGTGCGGCGTACGCGTACGTCGCCCGTGGCCTCGGTCGCCCGGCCGGGCTGGCCGCCGCCTGGCTCGCGGTGGCCGGCTACCAAGCGATCCAGTTCGGTCTATACGTGCTCGCCGGCGTGGCCGCGGCGCCGCTGCTGCGAAGCTGGTTCGGCCTCGCCGCGCCCTGGTGGGCCGTCGCCGCGGCGTGCTGGGCGGTTGTCGCACTCTGCGGCACCATGCGGGTGGAGATCGCGGCCGGGGTGCTCGCGCTGCTGGCCGGCGCGGAGGCGGCGGTGCTGGCCGGGCTCGCCGCCGCGAACGTGGTGGAACCCTTCGGCGACCGGGTGACCGCGGCGTCGATCGCGATCGCCGACCCGGCCGCCGTGCACCGGCCGATGCTGGGCCTGATGCTGGCCGCCGCCGTGCTGGCCTTCGCCGGGTTCGAGAGCGCCGGGACCTACGCCGAGGAGGCCCTGCGGCCCCGCCGCTCCACCGGGGCCGGGGCGTACGGCGCCGTGCTGCTGCTCGTGCTGCTGCTCGGCGGCCTCTCCTGGTCGATGATCGTCGCGGCCGGGCCGGGCCGGGTCACCACGGCCGGCGCCCGCGGCGACGAGCTGCTCTTCGACCTGGCCGCCGAGCGGCTGGCCCCGTGGGCGGTGACGCTGACCCGGGCGATGCTGGTCGCCGGGGTGCTGGCCGGTCTGCTCGCGCTGCACCACGCGATCGCCCGCTACCTCTACGCGATGGGCCGGGAGCGGGTGCTGCCCGGCGTACTGGGACACACCGGTCGCCGCACCGGAGCGCCGCGCGCCGCCTCCCTGACCCAGTCGCTGATCGCGGGGGCGGCCCTGGCCGGCGCCTGGGCGGCCGGCGCCGACCCGGGCGCCGGTGCCGGTCGCTGGCTGATCGTCAGTGGCGCGCTGTGCCTGCTGGTCCTGCTGGTGGTCGTGTCGCTGGCCGCGCTGCTGCACCTGAACCGCGTGCCCGGGCAGGAGGGCGCCTGGACCCGTTTTTTTGCGCCCGTTCTGTCCACTGTGTCCTTGGCGAGCCTCGGCTACCTGGCTCTGCTGAACCTGCCCGGCCTGGTCGGCATGCCGGACGGGCACGTGCTGATCTGGGCGGTTCCGGGCGGCCTGGCCGGGTGCCTGGTGCTCGGTCTGGCGCACGCGGCGGTGCTGCGCGCCGGCAATCCGGTCGGTTACGCCGGCATCGGCCTCGGCGGTGTGGCGGTGGTGGTCACGCCCCACCCGCTGGACGCGCCGGAACCACCGCGGATCCCGCGGCAGCGCACGCCCGGCGCGCACCGGCCGGAGCGGGTCGAGATCAGCCGAAGAAGTCCTGAACCTGAGTGAGCGTCAGGTAACCCTGCTGCTCCAGCTCGCGCGGGATGGACGGGAGCCCCTTCGCGGTCACCGGTATCTCGCCGGTGTCCTCCGGCGGTGTGGAGGGCTCCGGGGTCGGCGGCAGGTCGGGCAGCGCCGCGGCCACCCGGATCACCTCGAACATGGTGCGCACCTCGGAGGTCGCCCGCCGCGCCAGTTCGTGCTGGTCGCTGCCGGGCGGCGGCAGCTCGCAGGTGAAGTTGGCGCGCAGCTGGTCGTCGACGAGCCGGATGTCGGCACTGGGGCGCAGGTGGTCGAGCAGCCCTTCGGTGACGATGCCCAGCTCGCACGCCGCGAAGCCGGAGCAGTGCCACCACTGCTGCCAGCGCGGGTCGGCGTCCAGGGTCTGCACCGCGTGCTGGAGCGCCACCAGGTAGTGCCGCGGCGCCCGGCCGTCCCGAGTTGCCGTCCCCAGCCGCGGGTGGAGCCAGAACTCGTCCATGGTTCGCATGGTGACAGGCGATTCGCCCGCGCGTGGGCATTCCGGGCACGCGCGTCCGGGTGGAGGCGGCCGCGACCGGAAAACCACCTCATCTGGGGAGCGGCCCGGCGTGGACGGGTGCCAGTGTCCGATTCGCCCCGCACCATAAAGGGGCAATCAGACACAAGGGGCAGATATGAGACGATTCTGGGCGGCCACCGCGGTCGCACTCTGCGCGGTCGGTGCCGCGGTCACGGCGGCACAGGCCGAGACACGCAGCGCCGCGCCGAAACCTCAGCCGGCAGCGATCGCGTGGAGCCCCTGCACGGATGCGACGCTGAAGGCACAGGGCGCGGAGTGCGGCTTCGTCAGCGTGCCGATGGACTACGGCAAGCCGGGCGGCACCAAGATCCAGCTGGCCGTCTCCCGGGTCAAGCACACCGTGCCCGCCGCGAAGTATCAGGGCGTCATCCTGGTCAACCCGGGCGGCCCGGGCGGACCCGGCCTCGGCATGGCCACCCTCGGCTCGCACGTGCCCAAGGGCGCCGGGGCGGCGTACGACTGGATCGGCTTCGACCCGCGCGGTGTCGGCACCAGCAAGCCGAAGCTGACCTGCGACAGCGACTACCAGGGCTACCGCCGGCCGGCGTACGTGCCGAGCACCGCCGCGATCGAGAACGCCTGGCACGTCCGGACCCGGGCGTACGCGGCCGCCTGCGCCAAGGCCGGCGGTGAACTGCTGAACAACCTGCGGACCGAGGACACGGTGCGCGACATCGACGCGATCCGGCGGGCCCTCGGCGTCGAGAAGATCAGCTTCTACGGCTTCTCGTACGGCACCTACCTCGCCCAGGTCTTCGCCACCCACCACCCGCAGCGGGTGCACCGGATGGTCCTGGACGGCGTGGTGGACCCCGGCCGCGTCTGGTACCAGTCGAACCTCGACCAGGACCTCGCCTTCGACCGCAGCATCAAGGTCTACTTCGCCTGGCTCGCCAAGCACGACTCGGTCTACCACCTGGGCAAGACCGCCCGGGCCGTGGAGAAGCTCTACTACCAGCAGCTGACCGAGCTGGCCGCCAAGCCGGCCGGCGGGATCATCGGCCCGGCCGAGTGGACCGACATCTTCCTGCAGCCCGGCTACTACATCTTCGGCTGGGAGGCGACCGCGCGGGCGTTCGCCGCCTGGGTCAGCAAGAAGGACGCGCAGCCGCTCAAGAAGCTCTTCGACGAGCAGCACCCGCAGACCGCCGGGTCGGACAACGGCTACGCGATCTACCTCGGCGTGCAGTGCACCGACGCGCCGTGGCCGAGCAGCTGGCGCACGTGGGTCCGGGACAACTGGCGGGTGCACCACCGGGCGCCCTTCGAGACCTGGGGCAACGCCTGGTACAACGCGCCCTGCCGGCACTGGGCCGGGCAGGCCGGCAAGCCGGTCAAGGTGAACGGCGCCAAGGTGCCCCCGGTCCTGCTGATCAGCGAGACCCTGGACGCGGCCACCCCGTTCTCCGGCAGCCTCGAGGTGCGCCGCCGCTTCCCGCGCGCCGCGCTGATCGAGGGAGTGGGCGGCACCACCCACGCCGGCTCACTGTTCGGCAACGCCTGCGTGGACGACTCGATCGCCGACTACCTGTCCGCGGGCAAGCTGCCGAAGCGGGTCAAGGCCAACCGTTCCGACAAGGAGTGCGCCCCGATCGCGCAGCCCAAGCCGGCCACCGCCGTCCCGGCGCCGGCCGGCAAGCGAGCCGGTGCGCCGAACGACCGCCTCCGCCTCCAGCGGCTGATCGTCGGTCGCTGACCTGGGAAGTACTCCCCTTCGCGGTGAGCTATGCTCGGACTCGCGAAGGGGAGTAGCTCCCAATGTCGCGGTCGACATACTGATCCCGGTCTCCGGGGTCCGGCCGCGCGGCCTTTCTCGAGGCGAGCGAGACCTTCGACCAGGCTGTATTCGTTACGGCCGGGTCGAGGTCGCCCTGCGCCCCCTCCCGGTCGTGTCTATCGGGAGAAGTCCGTGGAAGGTTTCCTGGCCGCTCTGGCCATCAGTTTCGCCGTCATCTTCGTGGCGGAGCTGGGCGACAAGTCGCAGCTCATGGCTATGACGTTCGCCACCCGCTTCAAGACCGTGCCGGTGCTGATCGGCATCACCGTGGCGACCGCGGTGGTCCACCTGGTCTCGGTCGGCATCGGCTACGGACTCGGCGCCACCATCCCGACCGGCTGGATCTCACTGATCGCCGGTATCGCCTTCCTCGGCTTCGGCGCCTGGACGCTGCGCGGAGACAGCCTCACCGACGAGGAGAAGGGCAAGGCCGAACGCTCCACCGGCTCGGCCATCCTCGCCGTCGGCGGCGCCTTCTTCCTGGCCGAGCTCGGCGACAAGACGATGCTCGCCACCATCACCCTGGCCACCCAGCACGGCTGGTTCGGTGTCTGGATCGGCTCGACCATCGGCATGGTCGCCGCCGACGCGCTCGCCATCCTGGTCGGCCGCTACCTCGGCCGGCACCTGCCGGAGAAGGTCATCAAGTACGGCGCCGCCGCGCTCTTCGCTATCTTCGGCATCTGGCTGATCACCGAAGGCGTGATCGAGGTCCGGTAGGGGAGTCGCTGTGCCGCAAGACCGGTCCGTGGAGATGGCCCGGGTCCAGCTGCTCCGGGGCGAGGCTGGTGCCGCCGCGGAGCTCCTCGGGCCGGTGCTCGCGGCCGAGCCGGACGACGTCACCGCGCTGGTCCTGATGACCCACGCCCAGCTGGCGCTCAAGCGGCCCGAGCTGGCCGAGGAGACCGCGCGGCGGGCGGTGCGGCACGCCCCCGACTGGGCGGACGCGCTCTCCGCGCTGAGCCGGGCCCTCACCGCGCTGGAGCACCACGACGAGGCGATCGCCACGGCGCGGGAGGCGGTGCTGCGCCAGCCGGAGAACCCGTACCGGCACAACCGGCTGGCCTGGGCGCTGCTGGAGGAGGGCCGGCACCCGGTCGAGGCGGAGCACGCGGCCCGGGCGGCGGTGCGGCTCGGCCCCGAGGAGGCCGACTTCCGGATCACCTACGCCATGGTGATGAAGCAGCTCAACCTGCACGACCGGGCCCGGCAGGCGCTGCGGGACGCGCTGAGCCTGGAGCCGGACAATGCCGTCGCCCAGCACGAGCTGGCCGCCCTCGACGTGGTGCACCACCACCCGTTCGCGCTCAGCCGGCTGGCCCGCGGCGCGTCCGGGCTGGTCGGCGCGCTGCGGGCGGACCCGCGCCAGGAGGCCAGCCGCTTCCTGCTGGACGTGGCGCTGCGCCAGTTCCTGGTCTACACCTCGATCATTCTGGTGCTGCTCGCGTACGTCGGCTGGCGCCTGGCCGACGGCTCGGCGGGCGCCGCCCGGGTCCTGGCCGCGCTGGCGGCGCTCGCCCCGGCCGCCTACGCCGGTTTCTTCCTGGCCCGGCTCGACCCGGCCCTGCGCCGCTACCTGCGGGACCTGCTCACCCACGGGCGGCAGCGGGTGGCGGCCGTCGCGGCGGTCGTCGCGGTCGGTCTGCTGCTCGTCGCCGTGGTGGCCCCGGCCGGCTGGCTCTCCGCCCTGCTCGGCACGGCCACCGCGGCCGGCTTCGCGGTGCGCCTGCTCACCGCGCCTGCCGAGGAGCCGGGCGACACCGGGCGGGGGCTTTCGACGTACGCACTCTGGCTGATGGCCGGGGTGTGCATCGCGGTGGCGACCGGTCTGACCGCCACCGACGCGGCGGCCGAGGCGCCCTGGCGCCCGGCGGCGGTCGGGGCCGCCCTGACCGGCGCCGCGGTCTGCCTGATCATCGTCTTCCGCCGCCGGCGTGCCCACCGATAGAGGTACGACCACCGCGTTCGGCTCAGTTACCGGCGGAACCTGCCGAAGATGTGCGCGTGACCTCCATCCCCGACCTGGCCACCTCCGCCCCGGCCGGCGCCGCCGCCGCGCGTGCGTTCGCCGACCCCACCGATCTGAGCATCGCCCGGGCCGCCGCCCTCTTCGAGCACCTGCAGCCGGACAAGGCCGCCGAGATGCTGGCGCCGGTGCTGGCCGCCAACCCCGGGTCGGCCCCGGGCTGGATCCTGATGGCCCGGATCCGGCTGGCGCTGGACCAGATCGAGCCGGCCCTGGAGGCGGCGACCCGGGCGGTCGACCTGGCGCCCGACGACCCGCGCCCGCCGGCGATCGCGAGCCGTGCGCTGACCCTGCTGGGCCGGCACGACGAGGCGATGAGCATGGCCTATCGGGCGGTCATCGTGGAGCCGAAGAACCCGCTCTGGCACGACCGGGTGGCGTGGGCGCTGCTCGCCGCGGACCGGCAGTTGGCCGACGCCGAGCAGGCCGCGCGCACCGCGATCGGGCTGGACCCGAACGAGGCGCACTACTACTTCACGCACGGGATGGCGCTGGCCGCGCTCGGCCACGTCGACCAGGCCCGGCAGGCGCTGCAGACCTCGCTGCGCCTGGAGCCGGCCAACCCGGTGGCCAAGCACCGGCTGGACGTGCTGAACGGCGAGGCCGCACCGGTGGTGGAGAAGAAGAAGCGGGGCTGGAAGCTCTTCGGCCGGTAATCCTTTCGGGTAGAAAGGTTTATCCCGTGCTGTCCGGGTTATGGCGGTCAGCCTTTCGGTGCGCCCGTTCCGGGCCGGACGGAATACCGCACACGTAATAATTCCGGCATGCGATCATGTTTGTCCGCTGTGCTCCTGGCGATCGTGACCGTTGCCGCCCCCGCACCGGCGCAGGCGAACGGTCCCGCGCCGGGTCCGCAAGCCACCCCGACCCCGGCCTTCATCGCCCGGTACGGCTTCAACGGGCGGTCGAGCTCCATCATCGACGAGTCCGGGAACGGGCACACGCTGCGTGTCCTCTCCATCCAGGGCGGGCGGGTCCGCCCGGTCGCGCACGGGCCGGGCACCGCGCTCGCGTTCCCGGGCAAGTGCACCCAGCGGGTCTGCCCGCACGTGGTGCTGCAGAGCGGCAACTCCGCCGACCTCAACCCGGGCACCCGCAACATCGCCTTCGGCGCGGACCTGCTGCTCCCGCCCGGACAGACCAGCGCCGGGCAGAACGTGCTGCAGAAGGGCTACTCGCGGACCAGCAGCCAGTACAAGCTCCAGATCGACGGGTTCGCCGGCCGGCCCAGCTGCGTGCTGGTGGACGTGCGGCGGCCGACGATCCGGATCGCCCGCAGCGCGGTCAGCACCGCGGACGGGCGGTGGCACCGGGTGCGCTGCCAGCGCACCGGCACCGTGCTGGAGATCTATGTCGACGGGGTGATGCGCGGGCGGACCGGGGTGCCGGCGGGGCTGTCGGTCAGCAACAGCCAGCCGCTCAGCATCGGGGCGAAGGGCGCCTACCGCGACAACGACCAGTTCAACGGGGTCCTCGACAACGTCTGGGTCCGCATCGGCTAGGTCCGTGTCTTGGTGGGGTCAGCCGGCGGCGAGGGCGGTCAGCAGGGCGGCGTCCGGGGTGTCCCCGGCCAGCTCCCACGCGAAGAGACCACCCAGCGACCGGCTCCGCGCGTACGCCACCTTCGCCGCGATCGTCTCCGGCGTGTCGTAGGACCACCACTGCCCACCGCACCGGGCGTACGCCTGCCCGCCCACCGTCCCGGTCGGCGGGCACCGGGCCGCCAGCACGTGATAGTCCTCGATCCCCTTGCCGAACCGTCCCGGGGCCGGCCCGGTGGCCGTCGCGCCCGGCGCGGCCCCGGACACCCCGGTCCAGCCGCGGCCGTAGAACCCCACCCCGACCAGCACCTTCTCCGCCGGAACCCCGAGCCGCAGCAGCTCACCGACGGTCGCCTCGGTGGTCGCCGTCTCCCGCGGGATACCCGGGTACGCACTCAGCGCCGAGTGCGGGGCGGTCCGCAGCCCCTTCCCCGCACCGAAGTAGTCGTAGGTCATCGCGCCCAGCCAGTTCGCATACCGGCTCGCGCCCGCATAGTCGGCGGCCCGCAACTTGGTCACGTCGCCCGGCACCGCCGTACTGATCAGCGCCTGCGGCCCGAGCGCGCTGCGCAGCGCGCCCAGCAGCCGGGTCAGCGCGTCCGGACCGCTCCGGTCGCAGGCCAGCCCGCACGCGTTCGGATATTCCCAGTCGATGTCGATGCCGTCGAACAGCCCGGCCCAGCGAGAGTCGGCCAGCAGCGCCCGGCACGACTCGGCGAACCCGGCCGGATCCCGGGCCGCCTCGGCGAACCCCGCCGAACCGGTCCAGCCGCCGAACGACCAGATCAGCCGCAACCGCGGATGGGCGGCCTTCAGCTTGCGCAACTGGCCGAAACTGCCGCGCAGCGTGGCGGCCGGCTGATCCGCCACCCCGTCCACGCTGTCGGCGGCCGCGATCGGTTTGCGGTGGGCCGCCCAATCGTCGCCGACCGCGCACCGGCCCCCGGCGACCTCGCCGAACGCGTACTTCAGATGGGTGAGCCGGCCGGCGGCACCGCTGGTCTGCAAGTTCTTCACCTGGTAGCCGCGGCCGTAGACGCCCCACTCGGTGAAGTAGCCCGCGACCACCGGCGGCGGCGCGGGATCGGGTCCCGGTTCCGGTTCCGAACCGCACGAGGCGAGTGACGACAGGAGCACGAGAGACAGGAACGCCGACCGGACACGCACCGGCACGAAGGTAACCGGTGAACGGAGCAGGTGGGTGGGGGTTCCCCCGTACGAGTGTGACCTTGAACGTGGCCCCCGGTGCACCACTGTGCCAACCTCGATTCGTGGCCGTAAGCCCGCGCGACCCCGACCCGTACGCCCTGGACTGGCGCACCGAGGTGCGTGCCCTGTTCGCCTGGCGCCGGGTCCTCAACCGGATGCGTGCGGTGCTGCGCAGCGCCCTCACCACGTTCGTGGTGCTCACCCTCACCCTCTGGCTGATGCCGGGTGTGGCCAGCACCGACATCGTCGGCGTGCTCGGCCTGGTGGTGCTGGTCGCGGTGGTCGGCGCGGTGCTGCGCCCGCTGCTGCTGGCCGGGATCACCGCGCTCGGCGGCTGGGGCGCGATGCTCTTCGGCGTGGTCGCGCAGGTCGTGGTCATGGTGGTCGCGCTGGAACTCGACCCGGCCGAGCAGATCAGCGGCCTGCCCACGCTGGTGGCCGCCGCGATCCTGGCCGTGGTGGTCGCCGCCCTGCTGGACTGGATGGCCGACAGCGGCAGCGACGACACGTTCGTCCGGGAGGCGCGCCGGCTGATGCGCGGCGTCCGCCGCCGGGCCGCCCGCCGCGCCGGCGGTCCGCTGCTGACCTTCCGCCGGCCCCGCCCCGGCACCGAACCCGGCCTGCTCATGGTGCAGCTGGACGGGGTGGCCGAGCCGGTGCTGCGGTGGGCGATCCGGGCCGGCAACCTGCCCACCCTCGGGCACTGGCTGCGCACCGGCACCCACGTGGTCCGTCCCTGGCACACCGGGCTGCCGTCCACCACGCCGGCCTCGCAGGCCGGCATCCTGCACGGCGCCACCCGGCAGATCCCCGGCTTCCGCTGGTACGAGAAGGAGACCGGCAAGCTGATGGTCTCCAACCGCCCCCGCGACGCCGCGATCATCGAGCAGCGGCTCAGCGACGGGGCCGGCCTGCTCCGCGACGGCGGCGTCAGCATCAGCAACGCGTTCAGTGGCGACGCGGTGACCAACCTGCTCACGGTCAGCCACGCCGCCCTGCCCGGCCGGTCCGCCCGGGGCTGGGCGGCGTTCATGGCCTCGCCGTACGGATTCACCCGCGCCCTCGTCCTCGGCGTCGCCGAGGTCTTCACCGAGCTGCACCAGGCCCGCCTGCAGCGCCGCCGCAACCTGCAGCCGCGGGTCAGCCGCTCCGGCGCGTTCCTGGCCCTGCGCCCCGCGTCGATGCTGCTGCGCGACGTCAACATCTCCCTGGTCGCCGAGCAGATGGCCCGCGGCGTCCCGGCGATCTACTGCGACCTGGTCGACTACGACGAGGTGGCCCACCACGCCGGTCCGGCCCGCCCGGAGTCGATGCGCCAGCTGGAAAGCCTGGACCGGATGCTCGGCGTCCTGGAACGGCTCGCCCCCGAGGCAGCCCGCCGCTACCACCTGGTGGTTCTCTCCGACCACGGGCAGAGCCAGGGCGCCACCTTCCGCCAGCGTTACGGCGAGACCCTCGACGAGGTGGTCGACCGGCTCGCCGGGCCGGACTCCGCGGCCGGGGTCCGCACCCCGGAGACCGAGGTGCCGGACCTCGCGCCGCCGCCGGACGCGCCGCTGCTCGTGGTCTCCTCCGGCAACCTGTCGATGATCTATCTGACCCGCTTCCCGCACCGGCTCACCAGGGACGCGATCGAGCACGCCTACCCCCGGCTGATCACCGGGCTGGCCGCGCATCCGGGCGTCGGCATCGTCGTGGTCCAGGAGGACGACGGGCCGGTGGCGTACGGGGCGGACGGCTTCCACCGGCTGCGCGACGGGGCGGTGACCGGTGCCGACCCGCTGCTGCCGTACGGGCCTCGGGCCCGCCACGACCTGCTGCGCCACCAGGGTTCCGTGCACGTCGGCGACCTGGTCGTGATCAGCTCGGTGGACCCGGCGACGCAGGAGGTCGCCGCCTTCGAGGAGCTGGTCGGCTCGCACGGCGGGCTGGGCGGCTGGCAGACCGACGCGGTGCTGGTCCACCCCGCCGCCTGGCCGGCCACCGGCGAACTGGACGGCCCCGACGCGGTGCACCGGCAACTGCTCGACTGGCTCACCATGCTGGGCCTGCGCAAGCCCGAGCCGGCCCCGCTCGAAGCCGGCGAACCGTTACGTGCGGAAGATCTCGATCCGGCCGGAACGGCGCGACTTTCCCCCAGCCGGGATGGTTAAGCCCATGTGCGCTTCCTCCGCCTTCTCCTGGTGTCCGTCCTGCCCTTGATGCTCGTCGCGGCTCCGGCGCAGGCCGTCGACGTCACCGCCCGTGCCGCGCCCACCTTCAACGGCACCGTCTACGCGATCGCCTACCGCGGCAGCACCGTCTACGTCGGCGGCTCGTTCACGAAGGCGACCTGGGGCGGGCGCAGCCACGAACGGCTGCGGATGGCCGCCTTCGACGCGCGTACCGGGGCACTGCTCGGCTGGGCGCCGGGCGCGGACAGCACGGTCCGGGCGTTGACCGTGACCGCGGACAGCGTCTACGCGGCCGGGTACTTCCACTCCGTCGCCGGGCAGAAACGGGACTCGATCGCGCGGCTCGACCCGGTCACCGGCGCGGTCGGGTCGTTCAACCACGCGATCGACGGGACGCCGTACGCCCTGGCGGCCGGCAACGGCCGGCTCTACCTGGGTGGCAGCTTCACCGCGGTGGACGGCAGCAAACGCCGCAACCTGGCCGCGTTCTCGCTGGCCACCGGGCGGCTGGACAGTACCTGGCGGGCGCAGGCCGACGACCGGGTGCACACCCTCGCGGCCACCGGCGCCCACCTGTTCCTCGGCGGCGCCTTCCACAAGGTGAACGGGGTCAGCAGCACCCTGCGCCTGGCCGCGGTGAGCGCCCGCACCGGCGTCCTCGACGGGTACTTCCGGCCGAAGGTCACCGCCGAGGTCAACGCGATCGCGGTGGACGGCTCCGCGGTCTACGTCGCCACCGGCGGCCAGGGCGGGCGAGCGGTCGCCTACAACATCCTGGACGGCTCGATGCGCTGGCAGCGGGTCTTCGACGGCGACGCGGTCGCGATCACCACGCTGAACGGGATCACCTACGTCGGCGGGCACTTCGACCGCGCCTGCCTCACCCCGCGCAACGGCCCGCAGGGCTCCTGCCTGGACGGCTCGATGCCGCGGGTGAAACTCGCCGCGATGACCGGCGCGGGGCGGCTCACCGCCTGGGCGCCGCAGGCCAACGGCGTGATCGGCGTCCGGGTGCTCACCGCGAACCGCGCCGCCGGCACCGTCGACGCCGGCGGCGACTTCACCACCATCGGCGGCGCCGTCCGCCCCCGCTTCGCTGTGTTGCATGGCGTCGCCTCCGGCTCGCGGGCATTGCGCCCTTTGCCGCCGGCGAGCAGAGGGCCGAAATGAACCACGGCTTCGCCTAGTCTTTCGGCCCTCTGCTCGCCGGCGGGCGCAATGCGTGGGGGTGCGGTTAGCCCCGGGCGGGTCAGGTCAGTTTGCGGCGGCGGGCCACGAAATCGCTGATGGCCCAGTAGCGGGTCGGGGTCAGGCGGGAGAGCCAGTCGCCCGCCTTCGCCGCCGCGGTGATCACCAGGCGCGGGCGGCGGGCCTGGATGGCGGCCACGATCTGCCGGGCCGCCTCGTCCGGCGGCATGGTCAGGGCCGCCTCGGCGAACCGGCGGGCCTGCGCCGCCTGCTCACCCTCGGGGTCCAGGCCGCTGACCCGGGCGCTGGCGGCGATGTTTGTCCGGATCCCGCCCGGATGCACCACGGTCACGCCCACCCCGCGCGGCTCCAGCTCGTGCCGCAACGCCTCGGAGAAGCCGCGCACGGCGTACTTGCTGGTCGCGTACGCCACCTGCCCCGGCGGCGCGATCAGCCCGAACAGGCTGGACACGTTCACCACGTGCGAGCCGGGCCGGGCCAGCAACTGCGGCAGGAACGCCTTGGTCAGCCGCACCACGGCATGCAGATTGATCTCCAGCAGCCAGTCGAAGTCCTCGATGCTGTTCTGCTCGAACGTCCCGGTCAGCGTCACCCCGGCGTTGTTGATCAAAAGATCGACCCCGCCATGGCGCGACGCGATCTCAGCGGCCAGGTCGCGGCGGTCGCCGCCATCGCTCAGATCGAGAGGGTACGTCGAAACGGCCGCCGCCCCGACCTCCCGGACCAGTGTGGCGACCCGGTCGAGCCCGGTGCCGTCCTTGTCGACCAGGGCCAGCACGGCCCGCCGTTTCGCCAGGTCCAGGGCGAGCGCCGCCCCGATGCCGCTCGCCGCCCCGGTGATCACACAGGTCCGTCCCGCGAACGTGAACCGCTGCACCCTGTACGCGCCTTTCGTCGGGGGGACCGCTTCCTGCGTACGTCTCAGGTCTGGGGTTCTTCGACGGCGGCCGCGTTGCGTGCCCGCCGGCGGCGAACGTGCCGGACATGGAGCGTCACGTAGGTCGCGACAGCGACCACGATGACGCCGACCACGATCCACTTGTACTTGTGCGCGTTCCCCATGATCTCGACGAGGTGTACCCCGAGCAGGTACGCCACCGTGCACCACCAGCCCACCCAGAGCAGCGCGCCGATCGCGTTGTAGATCAGGAACGTCTTCCAGGGCATCTTCGTGATGCCGGCGATCACGCCGTTGAGCTGCCGCAACCCGTCGATGAACCGGGCCACCACGATGATGCTGTTGCCGCGCCGCGCGAAGAACTTCTCGGCCTTCTCGAGCCGCTCCGGGGTGACGAAGATGTACTTCCCCCAGCGGTGCACGATCTTGCGCCCGCCGCGCAGGCCGATCCAGTAGCCGATGTTGTCGCCGACCACCGCCGTGATGAACGAGACGAGCGCGACGATGTAGATGTTCATCCGCCCGGCGCCGGCATAGATCGAGGCCGCGATCATGATCGTCTGGCCGGGGGCGGGAACGCCGAAGCTCTCCACGCCGATCACGCCACCGATTGCCAGATAGCCCCAACGGTCCAGGATCGGAGCAACGCTGTCCAGGAGTCCGGGAAGGGAGGCTGTAGGTGGCATCCGCTACACGGTAGCGCCAGCCGGGAGCCGCACCGCACAGACCTTGACCGGAAAGGGGGTCAGACCTTTGCGGGTGTCCGAGCCGCTGCGCTGGGTCACATTCACGCAGCTCACCGCCCTTGATCGGCTCTTGAGCGTCACTGCCTCGCCGTCTTCGGCGGCCGGCGGGCCGGAATCGGCGGCCCGGCGAGGGTGGAACTGATCACTCGACCGGGTCTTTCCGGCGGTTCTGGCGGCGATTTTCCTCAACGAGGCTCCGGGAGATACCCGATTCGTCCCAGTTTCGACCTATAAAAGACTCATACTTTCGGCTAGTCATCTCTCGACCTGTCGGATAGAGTCTCAGCAACCGAACGGCCAAGTGTGCCTGGGCGGCGCAGGTTGCTGCCCCACGGATATGGACGCCCGACCGACCGGGTCCCACAAGGGGCCGGCTCTCCGGGAAGGTGCCAGGGAGGACCCACGACATGACCGTCACTGAGACTTCGACGGCGGCGACCACGACGGCGGTGCCGTCGGCCACCGTCGCCAGCGCCGAGGCTTCGGCCGACAGTGCGGCCGAGCTGCTCAGCGCGATGGCCGCGATGCCGGCAGGCCACCCGTCCCGTGCGGCTCTTCGCGACCGGGCGATCGAGGCGTGGCTGCCTCTCGCTCGTCACCTCGCTCACCGTTACTCGGGGCGGGGTGAGCCGACCGATGATCTGATTCAGACCGCGACGGTCGGGTTGATCAAGGCGGTGGACAAGTTCGATCCGGAGCGTGGGGTGGATTTCGCGGGTTATGCGATTCCCACGATCATCGG